>JADFKK010000422.1 GCA_022564995.1 Planctomycetota bacterium
CGGGCGGCAACGTGCAACATCCTTGTCGCATTTTCTAGCCTCCTTGCTAGCAGTGGAGTGTATTTACACCACTAACCTAGCAGGAGGCTTTAACTTGCGCCTATTTCAACGGTATTGGCGCTAGCCCACGGTTCATTCAGCCGCAGGGCGCTAGCCCTCGGTTCTCATCGCCGCCTGTACAAACCGGGGGCTAACGCCCTGCGGCTGATTGACAGGCCGCACCGCCTCGCCGGTTGACCCCGCGATTAACGCGCAGTAGGCTGCAAAAACAGTCGTTGATGAGTCACCCGCACACCCCGCGCACCCACCGCCGGCAGAGAAGAACATGAAAAACGGTATTTTCATCGCCGCCGGCGTCTCGATCCTTGCCATCGTCGGGCTGTTATTCCTGCTCAAGGAAGACCCCCGTCCTACAGGGGACGACCAGGAGACGGGCAAGCCGCTCGAGCTGTATTGTGCCATGGGCATGAACAAGCCCATGAAAGAGATCATTGCGGATTACGAAGAGACGTACGGTGTCAGGATTGTCACCCAATTCGCCGGTAGCGGCACGTTGCTGGGGTCGATCCAGGCCGCCGGCACGGCCGACCTCTATCTAGCGGCCGATGTTGCCTATATGAAAACAGCCGAGGAACGCGGCATTAAGGTCCGCGAGCAGTTTCACATCGCCAGCCAACAGCCGGTCATTGCCGTTCACAAAGGCAATCCGCTGGGGATCAAGGGCATCGACGACTTATTGTCCAGCAGCAAAGTTCGCCTTTCGCTCGCCGATCCCGAGTTGGCGGCTATCGCTCGGGCTGCCCGCAAGCGGCTCGGCGACGAAATCTGGGACAGACTCTGGGCAATGAAGCTGACCGCTCGGGCGACTGTCACGGAATTGGCCAACGACGTCGAACTGGAAGAGAACGCGGCCAGCATCATCTGGGACGCAACTGCCCGGCAGTACAGGAATATCGACATCATCCCCGTGCCTGAGTTTCAGACGTCGAAAAACGCCATCACCATCGCCGTGTTGGGCAGCAGCAAGCGTCCGACCAGCGCCCTGCGATTCGCCCGCTATTTGACGGCCCCCGACAAGGGTCTGAAGGCGTTTGAAAAGTTCCACTACGAGACGGTCCCCGGCGGCGATCTGTGGGGCGACGGCACACCGCCGGAGATCATGTTTTACGCCGGAGGGCTGAACGAAGTCGCCGTGCGCGACACGATCTCGCAATTTGCGAAGCGCGAGGGATGCAAGGTCGCCACGCTGTTCACCGGTTGCGGCGCGTTGGTCGGACGCATGAAGGCCGCCGACCAGGGCGGCCTCGGCGAACAGCCTGACATCTACTTCTCTTGCGATCGTTCGTACATGTCCAAGGTCCAGCAGTTGTTTTATGAGCCGATCGACGTTTCGGGCACGGACATCGTCCTCATTGTGAAGCCGGGCAATCCGGACCAAATCAATAGTCTGAAGGATTTGGCCGATGCCAAGGGCATCAAGATCGGCCTTTGCCATCCCGTCGATAGCGCCTTGGGCGTGCTGAGTCGCAACTTGCTCAAGAAGGCAGGACACTTAGGCGCCATCCAGGCAAAGCTCTACGACGAACCGGCCACCGCCCCGTTGCTGGTCGCCAAGGTCGCCGCCAAAGGGCTCGATGCGGCGATTGTCTATCGGGCCAACGCACAGGCGATGCAGCAAGCCGGCAAGGTCGAAATCATTGACATCGACGATCCAACGGCCAGGGCATTTCAAAACATCGCCATCGGAAAATTCTCCCACCATAAACATCTCAGCCGCCGGCTGATCGATGCGATCGTCTCAGGCGCCTCGCGAGAACAATTCGAGACGCTTGGCTTCGATTGGTTGGCCGACGAACCAAAGAGCAAGGCGTCCGGTCCATGAGCGAAGCGCCTCCCCGCATCAGCACCAAAGATCGCTGGCGCCCGCCCGCTACCGATCGGGCTTTTTATACCGGCCTGATTATTCTTGGCGGGTCTTATCTGCTGTTCATTTTGGCGATGGTGGCGGCCGACGTCTATTTTGTATTTTTTAGCGCGAAGAACAACGTCGACGTGGCCGCCGTGCTGCTCTCCGAGGACATGGCCTACTCGATCAAGCTGAGCCTGATTTCCTGTTGCGTAACGACCATCCTTGCGCTGTGGTGCGCCGTGCCGATCGGCTATTTCATGTCGCGGCATAACTTCTTCGGCAAGTCGCTGATCGACGCCATGCTCGACATCCCCATCGTGTTGCCCCCGCTGGTGATCGGGCTGAGTCTGTTGATCTTGTTCAGGCAGACCCCGGTGAAGTTTCTTGACGACTTGTTCGGCATCGCCTTTCACATTCCGGCGGTGATTATCGCCCAGTTTAGCGTCGCCTGCGCCTTCGCCGTGCGGACCTTGCGCGGCACCTTCGACGAAATCCCGATGCGTCGCGAGCAAGTCGCACTGACCCTCGGGTGCAGTCGCTCTCAGGCGTTCTGGATGGTGGTAATGCCCGAGTCGAAACGCGGGCTGCTGACCGCCGCCACATTGGCCTGGGCCCGCTCGCTCGGCGAGTTCGGCCCGATTTTGATCTTCGCCGGCACCACCCGCGGACGAACCGACGTGCTGCCGATCGCGGTTCACATGGAAATCTCGGCGGGCCGGCTCGGCGCCGCCGTGGTCATCTCGCTGATGATGGTCGCCATCGCCATGACCGTGCTGATTACGTTCCGCTTACTGGTCGGTCGCAGCCTGGTGCCGAATCTGAACTGATGATCGAAACCGTTGACTTGACTGTCTTCGCCGGCGAGTTCAGCCTCGCCCGTGTGAACCTGAAAATTCCCGCCGGCAGCTATTGCGTGTTGATGGGGCGCACCGGCTCGGGCAAGACGACGCTGCTCGAGGCGATCTGCGGCTTGAAGCGGATCGTCTCAGGACAGGTGTTGATCGACGGAGAGGACGTGACCTACATGAAACCGGGCGAACGGGGCATCGGCTTCGTGCCGCAAGACGGTTCGCTGTTCCAGACGATGACGGTTTGGCGGCATCTGGCCTTCGCCCTGCAAATCCGCGGCTGGAGCAAGGCCGACATTCAGCAGCGCGTCGAGGAAATGGCCGCCTTGCTCGAAATCACCGATCTGCTCGATCGTAAACCGCACGGCCTCTCCGGTGGCGAACGGCAGCGGGTCGCGCTCGGCCGGGCGTTATCGTTCCACCCCACGATTCTCTGCCTCGATGAGCCGCTCAGCGCGCTCGACTACGACACCCACGCCCAGATGATACGGCTGCTCAAGCGCGTGCAGCAAGAAACCGGCGTGACCGCCCTGCACGTCACCCACAACATCATGGAAGCCGAACAGCTCGCCGACCGGCGGCTGCACATCGTCGACGGCCAAATCGTCGAGCACGTTGAGCAGCCGGTGAAGGCCGAATTACAGCCGCCGGGGAAAGAGGGTGGGCCAGGCGCGCCGTAACGCTCACCCGGCAAGACGTCGTGGCACCGGCGTCCCGCCGGTGAATCACAGGCGCGTGCGCCTGTGCCACAACACATTAGGGCGCGGTTCCGACTGTCTTGAGCACTGCCTCTGCATCGGGACGGACAAGTCCGAAGTTCTCGATGAATCTCAAAACGTGGTCGCTTTTTGCGGTAAACACGCGATTATCGTAAACGGCTCCCGATGGAATCACGGCGCCGCCCACAAGGCCCCGATCGGCGGCGAAGGTGTGAGTCACGTTACCGAGGCTGTCGCGGCGCAACCACACGCCAATCTGTTTTTCATTCGATGTGGAAGCTTGCAACATCGAGATCAGCCCGCCGCGCTGTAGATAGTCCACGGCTTCGGAATCTTCGATCGGTCGAGCTAGCGCATCGTCAGCCGGCACCAGTTCCATCTCCTCTCCCGGCATCTCGAAGGCTTCCGAGTCGTCCGGGTCGTGATCGACACGAACACGATAGATACGTCGACCTTGAACGCCGATCGGTCCTCGGTCCTCAATGATCACGCCGTGAGCCTTTCTCGGACCGAGCGGGAATCGGACCACGTCGTCCACAGAAAACGCGGCGGATGTTTCGGGTGTGATATTCATGGATTGCTCCAAGGGAAAACGCCCGTGAATTGCTCGATGTGGTCACGCATGACCTCATCGAAGGAGGCAGCGAGGTGTTCACATGCTTTCCGCCACCCACGGACTCGTGCTAGCCTCAGTGTTATTGTACCGCCAAGCTGCTTGGGGTCAAAGTCTTGATGTGCGATCGCGTTTCGCCAAGTGTTGAGGTCGTCCAGACGATTCTGACGCGCGCGATTTCGCCAATCATGATGACGAACCTGATCCCAAAAATCGAGGCCCAGACGATTGAAATCCGCGCCGATCGCACCCGGATGAGGATTGCCTCTGTCGAGTTGGCGATTCAGCGTAAACTCTGCCCGAAGTGCCGGCCGCAAGACGACGGGATCAATAACTTGCACGATATGGCCAACAGCCTCGGAATATAAATCTCTACAGAATTCTTGAAATTGCGCCGACAGCAACATCGCGTAAGCATGATTGATCTGCTGGGTCGCGTACCGACGGCCGCGCTGGATACCCCCGACGCGCCGATGTGCATTTTCGATTTCATCGAGCTCCGCAATGCGTCTTTGTCTCCACGTTTGCAAGGACGTCGACGGCATATCGTTCAACTCGACGATCTTGGAAACACAACAGTCCCGAAACGCACAGCCTATTCAGCGGGTATTGTAGCGGTTTTCCAGAGGGATGTCACCCGTGTCCGACCCGCGGGGTTTTGATCCAGACCACACGATCGACTATAATGCCATTGCGATTTTCGATGAACGAAATCCCTAATAAACCAGAAGGCTTAACACGTGTCAGGACCGAGGTACACCACAGCTTCGACGCTCATCGTTGCGGTTCTCGCCACCGGATGCACGGTGGCGGCCCGTGCCGAGACTCCAACCCCCGTCGACTTCGGCCGCCAAATCCGGCCGATTTTCTCCAATACTTGCTTCACTTGCCACGGACCGGACGAGAAGGCCCGCGATAGCGAGTTGCGGCTTGATACGAAGGCCGGGGCGTTTATTGATCTTGACGGACATCGGGCCATCGTGCCGGGCAAGCCGCTTGCCAGTTCGCTTTATCTGCGGCTGGTTAGTCAAGACGAAGACGAGCGGATGCCGCCACCCGACTCGGGCCGCAAGCTGACGGCCGAGCAGA
>JADFKK010000423.1 GCA_022564995.1 Planctomycetota bacterium
CCGGTGTCGGTTTTGTCCATGCCCCAGGTGGCGATGTCGATGTGATGGGCGCCCCAGTCGGTGAGCTTGCCGCCGGAGTATTCGTACCACCAGCGGAATTCGTAATGCGTCCGAGACCAGGCCTTGACTTCGTTTCTCGCCCCGGCCTTGTAGTGGTAGTCGGTCATCTGCGCCGGGCCGACCCAGCGATTCCAGTCGAAATGTTTGGGCGGCTTGGCCACCGGCAGCTTCGGACTGGTGGGCCCGCCGCCGATCGCAACTTGCACTTTCGTCAGCTTGCCCAGCCGGCCCGCGCGGATCAGGGCCACCGCGGTGATCATCTGCTTCATGCTCCGCTGCTGCGTGCCGACTTGCACGATGCGGCCGGTCTTCTTGGCCACCGCGCACATCTGCCGGCCCTCTTCGATCGTGAGCGTCATCGGCTTTTCGCAATAAACGTCTTTGCCCGAGAGCATCGCCTCGATGGCCACCTTGGCGTGCCAGTGGTCGGGCGTGACGACGTGGACGATGTCGACGTCGTCGCGGTCGATGATCTTGCGATAGTCGCCCGTGCCGTCCGGCTCGTGCTTGAGCCAGCCCTTGACCAGCGCCTTCGCCCGCCCGACCCGATTCGCGTCGACGTCGCAAACCGCGACGATGTCGGCGAACTTGGGAAACGACTTGCCCAGCCCATACGGCCCGTTGGCAATCGTCGCCCGTTGGTCCCAGCGACTGCCGCAGCCGACCACGGCGACGCGCGGCCGATCGTTGGCGGCGCGAAAACCGAGAGCCCGCTGCGATATGCCGGTGACAATGCCGAATCCGGCCCATGTCGAAGCCGCCAGGAAGGTGCGTCGGTTGGTGTTGGAAGATGACATGGCGGGGCCTCGCGGGGGATTGATGGGGTCGGGTTTCAGTGGGCACGATTATCCCACGCCGACCGCGCGGCGTCCAGCCGACCGTCGACATTCATGGCCTGGATCGGCGACGGGAGTCGCCTCCTACAGAAACCACGGCATGTGGAGTTCCCGCCGCGAAACGAATAGGCTATTCTTGAGCGGAAGAGATACCGTCGTGTCGTCGCCACGGTACGAGGGGTTCGCCGGGCAGCGACTCTGGCCAGCGGTGTTTGAGGAGTGAGAAAGGACGGCATTCGATGCCAACAGCGCAGCACTTGGCTGATGTTCATGTCGCAAACGGAGCGACGCGGACGCCGTCGGCGCCAACCCCAGACGATTTGCGCCAGGGAAGACGGCACGATCGCTTGTCCCGTCTCAAGCGGTTACTGCTGTTGCTGGCCGCCGGTGTCTGTTTTCTGTTAGGCATGTTGGGCGTGGTGCTGCCCGGGCTGCCGGCCACTCCGTTCTTGCTGCTGACGAGCTTCCTGCTGGTCCGCTCCTCGCCTCGGCTGAATGCGGCCCTGCTGCGCTCGCGGCTGTTCGGTCCGATCCTGCGAGATTGGCAGGTTTACGGAGGGGTGCGCAAAGACGTGAAGATCAAGGCCGTGACGCTGGTCGTAGTGTCGGTTGCGGCGACATCGATGCTCTCGGGCTTCGCGCCGTTGCCGCTCTTCGGCCTGCTGGCATGTGCCGCTCTCGGTGTGGTGGTCATTCTGCGATTGCCCTCGCCGAGGCGCGCATCGAAGCCTTGAGGAAGTTGCGTCGGCGTTGGCGCACTAGGTCATGCTCCGCATGACAACCGGGAGTCGCCGTCTCTGGATGTCGGCACGCAGAGCGTGCCCTACGACAACGTGTTTCAGAAACGCAGGCTCCCGCGGCTTGCCGTTAAACGATAGGTTCTTCAGGACTTTTAGTGGCTTGTTTCAGACGATTGGGATGGCGGGGCTCGGCGATTCACAAATACGGATTCCTCTTCTCTGCCCGGGATGATCGGCATGGGCGGGCCTTAGCTGTTGCGTGGTACAGTCGTCGATTGAGGCTGGCACGGCGGACTTGCCGGGTTCTCCACGCGTTGGCATCAAACGGTTCCCCGGGCTCATCGTTCGTGACACCGAACTGGTTGGTGTGAATAGAGAAGAGGAACCCGTACTGTCTGCGGCGGAGCCGATGAAACGACCCATTAAAATCTCTGAAGAACCAGTGATTATAACATGTTGCGCCTTGCCTGTGTCTAGTGCGTGATTTGTCTTGACACATTACCCCCCTACACATGTAAGGCGTGCGAAGGCTGCCAACGAATGATTGCCGGCAGTATTTCCGCAAGTTATACTCGGTGGCATGTCCGAGGTGACCCGCATCTTGAAATCGCTCGAAGAGGGCGATCCGCAGGCGGCCGATGACTTGCTGCCGCTGGTGTACGACGAATTGCGCCGCCTGGCCGCGGCGAAGATGGCCCGTGAAAAGCCCGGGCAGACGCTCCAGGCCACGGCTTTGGTCCACGAGGCTTACGTTCGGCTGGTCGATCCGCAGGGGCAGCGTTGCTGGAACGACCGGCGGCACTTCTTTTTAGTCGCGGCCGAGGCGATGCGGCGAATCTTGATCTCCAACGCCCGGCGAAAAAACGCGACGAAACGGGGCGGAGATCACAAGCAGGCCGACATTGATCCGGACGATTTGGCCGCCTCGATTCCGTCCGAGCAGCTATTGGCGCTCAGCGACTCGCTCGACGAGCTGACTCGCCGCCATCCCGACAAGGCCCAGCTCGTCAAACTTCGCTATTTCGGCGGGCTGACAGTCGCCGAGGCGGCGGAGGCTCTGGGGATTTCTTCCACAACCGCCGAGCGCCACTGGGCTTACGCCCGGGCCTGGCTGCAATGCCAAATCGCCGAGTGACGTGAACCGCCTGCGAATTTGCGATAAAATCGACCAGCCGCGAATTTTTCTGGGGGTTTTCACCTCGGAAATGCGCGCTTAGTGATGTGGGGCCGAATATCGTTCCCGCCAAAGATCATCCAGGCTCTGTCAAAGCAATCAGCCGCGGGGCGCTAGCCCCCGGTTAATGCAGCCGCGGGGCGCTAGCCCCCGGTTAATGCGACGGTAACCGGGGGCTAGCGCCCCGCGGCTGATTCAAACATTGACAAAGCCTTGCCAATTCGGACCAAAACATGAAAGACCAAGAAGAAGCCATCTTCCACGCGGCACGCGAGCAGTCCTCGCCGGAGGACCGCGGGCGATACTTGCACGAGGCCTGTGGCGACGACGCGCCGCTGCGAGAGCGTATCGGCGCGCTGCTCGCGGCCGACGATCATCCCGTTTCGTATCTGAACGGCCCGGTCGTGGCCACTCTCGACCGGCCCGACGCCGGCGATGCCTTCGCGATCGAACTCGGCACACAAATCGGCCCATACACCCTCCGCGAGCAAATCGGCGAGGGCGGCTTCGGCGTGGTGTACGTCGCCGAGCAGACTCATCCGGTCGCCCGCAAAGTGGCCCTGAAGATCATCAAGCCGGGCATGGACACCAAGGAAGTGATCGCCCGCTTCGAGGCCGAACGCCAGGCGCTGGCGATGATGGACCACCCCAATATCGCCAAGGTGCTCGATGCCGGCAGCACCGGGGAAAGCGGAAAAGGGGACAGGTCCAATTTGTGCGCAGCACCCTCCGGGCCGTCCCGGCAAATTGGACCTGTCCCCCTTTTCCGCCGGGGCGTCCTTATTTCGCCATGGAACTCGTCCGCGGCGTTCCCATCACCGAGTTCTGCGACGATGAGCGGCTCCCGGCGCGTGAAAGATTGACGCTGTTCGTCGACGTCTGCCGCGCCGTGCAACACGCGCACCAAAAGGGCATCATTCACCGCGACCTGAAACCGTCGAACGTCATGGTAACGATGCGCGACGCCTAAGCCAAAGCCTCCGCGGCGAACTCGATTGGATCGTCCTGCGGGCCATGGAAAAAGACCGCACCCGGCGTTACGAATCGGCCAGCGATCTGGCGGCCGACATCGAACGCTACCTCAACGATGAGCCGGTTTTGGCCTGCCCGCCGTCGTGGGTTTATCGCACCGACCCGGCCCTTAGCGGAAAAGAACAGCCCGAGCGCTGGGGTGAATGGGTCGACATCAATCTAAGACTGGCCCGCGTGCTCCGCAAGACCGGCCAGCACCGCCGCGCTGAGATCGTCGTGGGACCGACCCTGACGGTCGCGACCTATCTCTCCTATGGCTACCGAGAAGTCGTGAAACATCGCGTCATGGCGGCCAACGCCCACGCCGAAGCGGCGCTGCTGCTCGCCGGTCGCTGGCCGGACGAATCGCGCAGCCAACTGATCGAGGCTGTGAAAGCCTGGCGCTGGGCCGCCAAAGACTTCGATGCCGCACGCCACAACAGCGGGCTGCACGGCAACGAGCCCGACGCCGCATGGTTTGTCACCGCCTTCGGCGAGTTCGATTTCACCGACCCGGCCAAGCAGGAGGCGATCGACAAAGCCATCGCCGAGCAGCCCAAGCGGACGAACGTCCTCCCGGATCGCGCCAGGGCGTTGTATTTTGCCGGCTACAAGAACTGGAAAGGTTCCGTCGGAGATTTTCAGAAAATCATCAAACAGCGCAACGGCAGCGACGCCTTCGACCGGTTTCACTTAGCGATCGGCTTGGCCAAAACCGGCAAGACCGAAGAAGCCCGCAGTTGGTTCAACCGCGGTGTGGAGTGGATGGAGCAGAACAAAGGCGGCGAAGATGAAGAGTTGGTGAAGCTGCAAGGTGAAGCGAAGAAGGCCACGGTTGAAAATTGAAAATTGAAAATTGAAAATTGAAAATTGAAAATTGGACGCGGATTGCGGCCACCCTTTTAATTAGCCCAGGCATTTATGCCTGGGACTAGGGAGGACCACAACCCGTCGTCTAGCCCGCTTTAGCGGGCTTCCCCGGCGAGATGTCCCCTAAAGGGGACGACGTGGGGAGGGCGGCGATCGAAATCCCAGGCATAAATGCCTGGGCTAGTTAAAAACTGAAACGGCCATGTACGGTGCATCCCGATGCACCGCGCGGCGCCGTGAATTATTATATGGTGCATCGGGATGCACCCTACAAGGAACCAACCCCATGAAACATTCGCACACAACTCGCCGCTTACGAATTGAAATGCTGGAAGATCGCCGGGTGCTTAGCACGATCTCGGGGGTGGTTTGGGATGACTTGGACGGGGACGGGGTGCGCCAGGCGGCGGAGCCGGGGCTGCCGGATCGGGCGGTCTAT
>JADFKK010000424.1 GCA_022564995.1 Planctomycetota bacterium
CAGACTCGTGTTCCACCGCTGCCCGTCAAATCGGGCGGCCAACTCGGCGGCGAAAGTGCCGGCCGGAAGTAATTTGTGCCACGAGGTGCGTACTGGCTCCGGCGCCAACACGAGCCAACGCTGGTCGAGTTGGAAACCGGTGATTCGGGCCGACAGTTCCATCGGGCTGCCGGCCGCGTGGCCGTGACGCAGCATGTGGCCCCGGGTTAGCTTCGCCGGACCGCACTTGGCCTCGAGGTCTTCGATTTCGAGCGACCCATTGTCGATCCGCATGCGGGCGGAAATGTCGGTGAGGGGCTGCGGCAGGCGGGGGTCGTCGTAGCGGCCGTCACTGAGCCGCGCGGTAATGTTGTACTGAAAGGCGACCGGGCGGGCGGGATCGAAATCGGCCGAAAATTGTAGTTGGCCCGTGCCCCGCAGCCAGCGGAGCGCCTCGGCCGGGCCGGTCAGATCGAACGGCAGGGCGCTGTGCAATTCGGGCGTGATCCGCAGCTTCTTGACGGCCCCGGCGATGCTCCAGCGCTTGCTCACCGGATCGAGCCAGCCGGAAAGATCGAACCGCTGGAGATGTTCGTTGGAGAGCGTGCCCTCGATGGCCAGCGTCGTGCCGCGAGGCTCGGCCGCCCCGCTCAAGTCGGCCAGCCGGGGCGTGAGCGTCAGGTTCACCTCGCGCAGCTCGACGGAATTGGCTCCCGTCCGCGTCAAATCCGCGAGGTGAATGGTGCCGTCTTCGATCCGCACCTGTGGCGAGTCGGGGCCTAGAGGTCGCTCGTCGCCGAACTTGGGCAAAGGCAACAACCGGGCGACGTTCCACTGGCCGTCGCCGCGCCGCGTGGCCCGCAGTGTCGGCCGGCGGACGATGATCCGCCGGATGTTGAACTTGCCGGAGATTAACTCCTCGATGTTGCCGTCGCATTCGATGAACACTTCGTCGAGATGCAGCAGTTCGATCTGATCGCCCTCTTGCGACGGATCGCGGATCGACAGCCCGCGGATTTCATAACCCTTGCCCTCGACCAGCCGCGCCGAGCGGACCGAAACCTCGAACTGGCTGTAATGCTCGGCCAGCCTGGCCTCGACCCGCGCGCGGATTTCATCGTTCAAGTGCAAGTAGACCCAGACCGCGATCCCCGCGGCGGCCACGATGCAAAGCACCAGCCCCCACTTGAACATAAACCAACACGTATTGACCGTCTTGACGAAGATGGCTTGGTCCTTTGTTACCGTCGAGCGGCCGCGCCCGACTCACTTCACAACGCCCCGCGCTTCACGTCGCCTCTCATTCGACCCTAGCCCTGGCCGGGAGAGACCGTCTCGTTTTTAAGTCTCGATTTCCTCGGGAGTTACGCGATTCGGGGGGGCTTTGTTTTGAGGTTGGACGGCGCGGACGATGGTCAGGCCGTTGTGTGCCAGGACGAGCAGGCCGATTTCGGTGCTAGCACGCTGGAGTCCGCGGCGGGTGAAACGCCTCAGCTTGCGGTGCTGCTTGAAGTCGGCGTAGCCCAACTCGACGGTTTGTCCACGTAATTTGTAGAGCAGCATCCCCTCGATCGTTTGCATCCGCTGTCGTAGCCGCTCGACCAGATCCTCGTGCTCGTTGCGTTTGACCGTTCGACCCGACTTGGGATTTTTGGTGCAACTCGTTTGTCGAGGACATGTGCAACAATGCTGCGGCGGACAACGATACTGGATGATTTTTAGATGTCGGTTGCCGCTCTGACGCCTCGTCTCTTGTCCCACGCGACCCATTCGATGTCCCTGCGGGCATACATAAACTTGCTCGTCTTGCATCCATTGAAATTCACTTTTGGGGAGGTACTTCGGCTTGCCGCGTTTTTTTCCGCTAAGCGAGTTCTCTTGGTAAGGACCATACATCTCGACGCCCGCCGATTCACAGGCTGCCAGGTCGACGGCCGATGTATACGTCGAGTCGGCAAATATCTTTTCGAGCTTGCAACCGGTCAATCGTTCGTGACGCCGCAGCATCGGTTCCAGCGTGCCGTTATCATTCGGTTGCGCGAAAACATCGTAGGCGAGGATCAACGGCGACTCCAAATCATACGCCAATTGCACATTGTACAGCGGGCGGAACACCTTCTCTTTATCGATCGACAACGGCGCCTCGGGATCTCCGATGCTGATCTTGATTTTCTTGGCCGCACGCCGTTGGTGGGCCGGCCGCTCCGCATTTTCTCGATGAAGCCCGCACATTATTACGCCAGCCGCTTGGAAACGCCAATGCTGATCTTCACGCCCGGACGACGTTTTCGCCATCCACGCCGGGCCTGTGATCACCGGCTTGCCCGGCGTGACGATGCTCAGGGTTTGACCATACTTCTCGTCGTCAATCGCCTGCTGGAGTTGTGCCGTGCGTCGCTCGAGCGTTTGTTGATTCAGAAACTTGTGTCGCGAAGAGTTTGCACCGATCAGCGTGCCGTCTAAGGCCGATCGCGAGGCCGTCGTGATCGACCGCTCGACTGCCAAGTGGAGAATTTGTGCGTTCAAATCGTCGATCACTTTCGTCAACCGATCGCCAAAATCGTACCAGCGGCTGCGGCTCGGCCGGATGCCCATCGCCAGCCATCGGACCGGGCTGTTTTCACAAGCGTGCCGCTGCCACTCGGCCGGCGATCGGTGTCCCAATCGCATCTCGTAAAGAACCACCCTCAGCATCAAATCAGGCCGATACGCCTTGCGCCCGACTCCCGCGTACGTCGCAAAAAGATCGTCCAACCGCAACTGACCCACCATCTCTCTGATTTCGCGGGCAAGATGATCCGCAGCCAATGCCGCTTCAATCTCCAGCCAACGTGGCGAATCTTCATCCCACGGCGGCTTCTTCCAACGGCCCGGGACATTGCAATATCCATTACGCTCGATTACCATCCTTGGAGGCCTCCTGCATCGGGGTGGCAAAGTGTGTCCAAACAAGACTTTGCCTAAATTCCCCAAATGGCAGGAGGCCAATTTATCTACTCATGCTGCGCATCCATCCAAAATAACAGGACGGTCTCGGGAGGCTGGGGTTTGGTCCGGCGGCTCGCAAACCATCCGTAACCCATCGTAAAGGCGTGCCGCAGGTTTGACAACCGGGCGCGGGCCGCCCGTAGGCTATGCTTCAGCATGGCAGCCCACTCAGCATGGCAGCCCACTCAGCACCGTCGCGGACACGCTTGTTATGCTAAGGCATAATCAATGCTTGTTATGCTGAAGCATAACCTACGCTCAGTCGGCCGCATCGGGGGCGGAGAGCAGCCGGCGGGATAAATCCCCAAACCGCTTTGCATCATTGCTCGATAGTTGGCCGACCTTCAGCCCGGCGTCGATGGCCGCGCGCAACTCGGCGGCTGCGGCTTTAGGGTTCCCCATGGCGTGTTCGATCGTGGCCATGTGAAAGTGCATCATCGTTTGTCCACCCGGCACATGGTCCTTGAGCGCCTTGGTCATGTCGGTGTGAGCCTGATCCTTTCGGCCGGCGGCGAAGTGGATCATCGCCCGGGTGTCGAGTAGTTGGCTTCGCTCGCCCAGGATCTTGATCGCCTGGTCGCAATAGCCGAGCGCCTCGTCGAGACGGATCTTGTCTCCAGGACCGAGTCGATGCCCGAGGATGAAGGCCAGATTATTCAAGATGTTGGCCTCGTCCGGCGATCCGGAACCCTTTAACCCCGGCCGCTTGAGCACCTCCCGATAGGCTTGCACGACCGCCTTGTAGTCGTCTCTCAGGTTGGCCAGCGCGATCTTCAAGGCAATGCCTGCGTCGCCCTCCAACAGCGGAGCAGCCCACTGCGCGACACGATCGATCTGCTCGCTGGTGCTTTCGTTGCGGCGACCGCCGATGGCCGCCAGGGCAACTTGCAACACGGCCTGACGATCGCTCGGTCTGGTGTCGATCACTTTTTGGCAGAGATCGAGCGCTTCGTCGACGTCGCCGTGCAGCCCGAGGAAACGAGCCAACAGCAGCTCGTCTTCCGGCGCGAGTTGGACATACGCGCGGAGCAGCGCTTCGGCCTGAGCGTAACGCTCGATCTCGACAAACAACAACGAGACGTTTTTGATCGTCGCCAGTTTTTCCGGCGTGTCGGGCGGCCAGACGTCGCGCGCCGCTTGCGTCAGCCGCCGGGCCGCCTCCGCCGACTTGCCTTGTTTGGACAGGGCGACGGCACGAAGCTGAAGCGATTGGGCGATCGAGGCGGGATCGCTTTTCTGCCCCTCGAGCATGGCGAGGTAGGACGTCGTCGCTTGCGGCTCGCCGTTACGAATCATCATGCGAACCAGTTCGACTACATAGGCCATGTCTTCCGGCCCGACTGAAGTCGGCTCCTTCGTGCGGGCTTGAACCAAATCCGTCATCACCTTGCGAGCTTCCGGCCATTGTTTCGATCGCTCGTAAAGCTGCGCCAACAGCACGCGGTCGGGATCACGCAGCACTGTTGATTTTTTCGCAATCTGCTCTTTCAAAAGCTCAATGGCTTGATTGCGGCTCTCGATCTCGGGCATCCGCGCCAACAGCCGCGCCTTGACCAGCAAATCTTCGTCCGAGAGCCCCGTCAGACCGACGTTCTTTTCGATTAGTTCGAGCCCTTGCTTGAGTTGCGGATAACTGCCGCCGGCCAACGCGGTTGCAATCGAGCGACGCGCCCAGGAGCGATGCGCCTCATTGTCGGCCGCCGGCGTCGCATTGGCGGTAAGGATCTGTTCGGCCTGCGCCACCCCGTCCCCAATCCGACGATTTGCAAAATAGAAACTCGCCATCCGGCGCATCGCCAGCAGGCTGTTGGGATACTTTCGGAGAAACTGTGCGTGGTATTTCATCGCCCGCTGGCTGCTGCCCAGCATCTCATACAAAGGCCCCAGCACCGGCAGCAACGCGCCGGCGGGGGATTGAATCCGCATCTTGTCGATCAACTCGTTGGCTTCCTTGATTTTTCCCGCGGCGGTCAGATGCCGAACCGCGGCAAGTAAGTCGTCGGTAGTTCGGATTTGGCTCGGGCTAGTGGCGGGCGGCGGCGGTTTCGTTGCCGGCTGGGCGGCGGCCCGCGAAGCAAACGAGGAAACCAACACCAACACCACCAGCGCGGCCCAAGCCGCCAGAGAAGAGACGTATCGCA
>JADFKK010000119.1 GCA_022564995.1 Planctomycetota bacterium
CCGACGCCGATGGAAACGGTGTCCCTCGCACAAGTTCTCTTCCGAATTCAATTGGCAACGGAACAACAGTAAATACACTGCGAACCTGCCCTTGAATTTCCCAGCCGGTGTATTGCGCCAAGCCGCCCGTGATGATCGGTGCGATGCGGACCGAAAACCGGCGGGATGCCTTGGCGGCCTGCTCGGGGTTGCGTGTCGTCAAATCGAGCGTCAGATGGACGTCGGACGTCTCGCCGGGGGCGAGTACCAGCGTCTTCGGCTCGATGGACAAGCAATTGCACGAGCTGCGGAATTCGAGCACTTCAACCGGCTCGGACGAGGTGTTGGTGATCGGCAGGGTCCACTGGAATTTGTCTTGCACCCAGACTTCGCCGAAGTCGAGATGCTCGGGGTCTACTTCCAGAAAACCGTTCTCGATGCCGGCCACGATGTGGGTTTGGCCCCAATAGATGCCGAGGCCCGTGGCGGAGACGAATAGGCAGAGCAGCAGAACCGCCTGCCACCAGCGAATCGGCAGCGCCGACCGTGTGGCCGGCTGCGTCGTAATCGAATGATCCGACATGGGCCTCTCCTCGTCGTTTCACGCGGCCCTAGCAAGCAAGGCAGCGATCAAACTCTAACGGAGGTATCTCTCAGTGAAAGTAGTGGGTTTTACGGAGGTGTCAACCCCCTGCGTGCTCCTGGACGAAGTTTTTTTGCAAAAAATCCGCAAACCGGCGGTCGAGGGGGCGTAACCCACACGCCTGTCAAAGGTTACGACCAACACGCATGAAACGGCACGTCCATCAGCCGCGACGCGCTAGCGTCCTGTTCCGCGACGATTGCCGGGAACCGTGGGCTAGCGCCCAGCGGCTGATGAATCGTCCGGGACAGGAGAACGACGTGGATTGATTTACTGCGACGGTTGCGTAGACTCAAAGCAAGCGAAGGCTTGACGAGGGCACATGCAATGAACGTGGCCACAGAGCAATGGACCGGTGTTGAAGATGCGGTCATGGTGCGATCGCCGCGGGAGGTGTTCGACCGCTACTTGTCCGTCGCTCCGCTTGCCCATGCGATCTTTCGCGCCGCTGAGGTAACCGCGATTGCGGGAGTTCGCCTGCAGCGGCCGGTTTTGGATCTGGGATGTGGCGCGGGACAATTCGTGCGGTTGGCGCTGAGCCAGCGCCTCGATAGCGGCCTGGACCTATCAGCGGACAAGGTGCAGCGAGCCCAACGCTCGGGAGCCTACGGGCAAGTGACGCGTGGTGATGCGCGTGACTTGCCATGGGACGACGGTTCGTTCCAAACGGTCATCTCCATCTCTGTGTTGGAACACATGCGCGAGCCGGACGTCTGCTTGAGGGAAGTTCATCGCGTGCTGCGTCCCGGCGGAAGCATGGTGGCGACGATCGTGCTCGAAGACATTCACCGTCACCTCCCGTCGTGCCGGCTCTTTCGTCGCCTGGGGCTGGCCTGGATTGCCAGCCGGATTGCGACGTTTCACGACGTCATCTTTCGGCACGTTACACTGCTGACGCAGGCGGAGTGGGAACGGATGTTTCGCGAGGCAGGTTTCGAGATCACCCGCCTCGAGCGGACGGTCTCGCCGAGAGCCATATTCTGGTGGGAGATTTTGCTGATTACGGCTTGGCCCTATCGGATTCTCGACGGGCTGGGGGTTCGCAGTGTGTGGCGACCGCGTGTCGTGCGCCGTGCGATCGCCAGGCTGTTTCGTCGAGCGGTTGAGCAACAGCAGCGGGAAGGCGCGTGCTTGCTGGTTGTTGCGAGAAAGGGCGAGGCCTCGCCAATGGTTCGTGATTCGAAAACAAATCAGGCAGCGGACGGACCGCCGAGGAAGCCGACCGCTGAGACGGCATCTCAGCGGTCATTTGTCTCCCCGCCATCTCGCGTAGCCAAGCCGTGGTAGACGGCCATGTCAATCTGCTCGGAAATGTACATCACGCCCCCATCGGCGCGAGCGAAGTGTAGACCGCCGGGGTGATTGCTACGGAATGACCAGGTGTTCGGCCAATGGCCGATGTCGTCGCTGGTGAAATTCGGCGGAATCGCGCAGGTGCCGTAGGCGTTGTTCGCATAGGGCCAAGAGCACCAGCGGTTCCTCTCGGGCAGGTCCTCGCCCAACAGCAACGTGTAGGAGAGGCCATCCTTGACGTGCTGCGTGCCGATACGCCGCCGGCCATTGCTGCGCCACATGATTCCGTCGCCGTCGGCGAGGCCGTCTTGCGTGCCGCTCGTGCTGGGATTGGCAAACTTGGTATCGATGTCCACACCGTCGTCGAGGCCCCAGTTCGCCCCGCTCACCCCCTTATAGTTGGTCTGACCTAAGGGATGTCCTTCGAGGTTGCCCGCGTCGGTCCGCGGCCCGCGCTGGCTCCAGGAGTCGCTGGGGCAGAGGAACAGGGCCACCTGCCGGTCGGCCACGCCGCTTTCCAGAATCGGCCGCCTGGGGATATCCCCTTCGCGATAGAGCGAATACTGTTCGATGTAGGGCAACACGCGCGCAAGCCAGCTCCAGGCACGGGTTTCCTGGAAGCCGTCGTCGCGAAGCCGCCAGGTGCCGGGTGGATAATGGCCGCGATCGTCGTGATAGCTTTGCACGGCCACGGCCAACTGCCGCAAGTGGCTGCGGCAGGTCGTGGCTCTGGCCGCCTCGCGCACGGCGGCCACGGCGGGGAGCAGCATCGCCGTGAGCGATCCGATGATGCCGATCACCACGAGCAGTTCCACCAGCGTGAAGCCGCGCCGCTGCCGGATACGCCGTAGGTCAGATTTGTTGGCGCACGTTTTCATGGTGTCTGTCCGACGTCACCGTCGGCGCGGATTCGGTTTCCCTCGCTTGCGCATCGTGCTCATGTTGAACCTTAATTCTGCTCCGCTTCGCCGTCTTTTCCGCCGAGCAGATGACGACGCAGGTATTTGGCTCGCTCGATGTTGCGGTCGGCCGTGTCGAGCACGTGGCCGCTAAGCTTTTGCAGGTGGGCAGGCTGAGTGTGGATGAAGAGTTGGTTGAGCACGGGGATTTGCAAATCGTCGATCATCCCCAGGTTGACCCCCATCCGCACGCTGGACAGCAACATCATCGTCTCTTCAGAACTGATCGTGCGGGCCGTGGAGAGAATTCCAAAGGCCCGGCTCACGCGGTCATGCAGATTTTCGTGGCTCTCCTTGAGCAGGAAGTCGCGGGCGTGGCGTTCGTAGTCGATCAGCTTAGGCACCACGTCGCCAACTTGAGCGACCAATTCCTCCTCGCTCCGCCCCAGCGTGATCTGGTTACTGATCTGATAAAAATCGCCCATCGCCTGCGAGCCTTCGCCGTATAGCCCGCGCACCGCCAGGCTGATTTTTTGTAGGCTGCGAAACACCTTGTCGAGTTGCCGGGTGATGACCAGCGCGGGCAGATGCAGCATCACACTCACCCGCAACCCGGTGCCGACGTTGGTGGGACAGGCGGTGAGGTATCCGAGGTCTTTGCTGTAGGCGAACGTGACGCGTTGTTCAATCAGATCGTCGATGTGATTGATTTGCTGCCAGACATTTTCCAGGTCGAGTCCGCTGTGCATGACTTGAATTCGCAGATGATCTTCTTCGTTGATCATCAGGCTCATCTGCTCGCCGGAGTCGATGGCGACGCCGCGGGCGCCCTCGCTGTCGGCATGTTCGCGGCTGATGAGTTGGCGTTCGACGAGAAACTGCCGGTCGAGACCTTCGAGGTCGTCGACGTTCAGATACATCAACTCTTCGCTGTCCTGCTTGATCTCGATGATCTGTTCGTGCAGTAGACTTTCGATCTGCTCGCGTTCTTGCGGCGAGGCCCGGCTGATGAACGGAAATTCGGCCAAATTTCGTGCCAGGCGAATACGGCTGCTGATCACGATATCGGACTCGGGGCCGGAGCCTCGGAGCCATTCACCGCAAAGTGGCGCTAAGTCGTTAAGTTCCACGATCACTACCCCTGACGTTCTATGAGGCTTCGCCCTTTTCGTGGCGGTGGATTTCGTCTTTTAACTTTCCGGCCCGTTCGTAATTCTCCTCGCTGACCGCTTCCTTGATCTCGCGGCGCAGTTGAATCAGCTTGGTTTGTCGCTCGCTTCCCTCGGCGCTGTGTTTGGGCACCTTGCCGACGTGCTGCGTGTCGCCGTGGATATTGACGATCAGCGGCTCCAACTCCTCGGCGAAGCAGACGTAGTCATGGGGACAGCCGAGCCGTCCCTTGCTGTGAAAATCGTAAAACGTGATACCGCAGACCGGGCAGGAGAGCTGATCGAGCCGGGCCAACTCCTCGGCCGTTTGGCTCACCGAAAGCTGTTCGGCCAGCGCCCCGGCCAGGCTCGAGGGCGCCTCGGGTTCGTCTTCCGCCGCGGTCAGGTAATGCCGGGCATGGTCTTCGCAGAGGTGCAACTCCTGCGGCTTTCCGCCGGTCAGTTCCGTAATGTGGTACGTCGCGGTCTTATCACATTGCTGGCACTTGAGCGCCATGTTAATTGCCCTTGTAGGAGGCGACAATCTTACCCTGTTATCCTACCATAAGTATAATCGCGAGAGGGCCGGTCAGCCAGGAGAATTCTATCAGCGAACCTTCGACTGTCAAGGCGACTCGGCCCGCAGCGCGACGACGTAAGCCGTTTGCCGGCAATCGGATGTGTGTTTTTCGACGACCCATGACGAATCACCAATAACCAATGACGTTCATCGCCGTGTGGACACGGCGGTTCCGAATTAACCCAAAAACAATCGATCGCCCTATGAGTCATCTTCCTGGTATCGAGGCATTTCGCTCCCTGGCCGAAGAAGCCGATCTGGTGCCGGTCTATCGGCGGCTGGTTAGCGACTCGCTGACACCGGTCTCGGCGTTTCACAAAATCGACAGCGGCGGCGCGGCCTGTCTGTTCGAGAGCGTGATTGGTGGCGAGAAGGTTGGGCGTTATAGCTTTCTGGCGGCCGATCCGTACTTGCAGATCGAGGCCCGCGGGCAGCAAGTCCGCGTGATTACGCCCGAGGCAGTGCAGGAGTTCGAGTCGGACGATCCGCTCGGCGAGCTGGAACGCCGCATCGCCGAAGTGCGGGCCGCCACGCTTGCCGACTTGCCGCCGTTCACCAGCGGCGCGGTCGGTTACGCCGGATACGATGTCATTCGTTATAGCGAACACTTGCCCGATGCACCGCACGACGATCGTGGGCTGCCCGATTTGGCGTTTGCTTTTTACGATCACATGATCGTCTTCGACCACGTGCAAAAGACGATCGTGGTGGTGGTGATGGCCCGGGTTGATGCAGAAGATGTCAGCCTGGAGGAAGCCTACGAAGACGCCAAAGAGCGGGTCGATCGGTTGGTCGACCGATTGGCGGCGCCGGACGAGGCGATTCGCCCGGCTGATATCGCGGTTGGCGGTGACGTCGAGATTGATTACACCTCGAACTTCAGCCAGGAGGACTTCGAGGCGGCCGTCGAGAAGTGCATCGACTACATCCGCGCCGGCGATATCTTTCAGGTCGTCATCAGCCAACGGCTCGAACTGCCGATCAGCTCCCCGCCGTTTGAAATCTACCGCACGCTGCGCGTCGTCAACCCCAGCCCGTTCATGTTTTATCTTCGCACGCCGAGCGTCACTCTGGTCGGCAGCAGTCCGGAGATTATGGTCCGCGTCGTCGACCGTCTGGTGACCGTGCGTCCGCTGGCCGGCACGCGGTGTCGCGGCGCGACCGACGAGGAAGACGCCCGGCTGGCCGCAGAGCTGCTGGCCGATCCCAAGGAGCGGGCCGAACACGTCATGCTGGTCGACCTGGGCCGCAACGACGTCGGCCGGGTGGCCAAATATCGCAGCGTGCAACTGAGCGACCTGATGACCATCGAGCGTTACAGCCACGTCATGCACATCACCTCGAACGTGACCGGCCAGCTTCGCGACGACCAAAACGCCTTCGATGCCCTGCGGGCCTGCCTGCCCGCCGGCACGGTTTCCGGCGCGCCGAAGGTGCGGGCCATGGAAATCATCGACCAGCTAGAGCCACATCGCCGCGGCCCCTACGCCGGCGCCGTCGGCTACGTCGACTTCAACGGCAACATGGACACCTGCATCGCCCTGCGGACCATCGTAGTCGTAGGCGGCAAAGCCTACGTCCAAGCCGGCGCGGGAATCGTGGCCGATAGCGTGCCGAGCAGCGAATATCAAGAGACGCTGAACAAAGCGCGGGGGTTGCTCAAGGCGATTGAAATTACGGAGAAGCGGGTGGGAAGTTTGTAGGAGCCGACTCCTGTCGCCGCCCTCACCGCGCGCTCATGTCGCAGCTATGGCCGCCGGCGGCTGGGAGGTAGGCGGTTTGTACGTAGTCCATGACCATCCGATGGGCGCTGAATCTTCCGGCTAGTGAGCCGATCGAATTCATCATCATCTGAATCCACTGTCGCGGCAGCCCGTCGATGTCGCGATCGTAGAAGATCGGGATGACCTCTTCTTCGAGCGTGCGATATAGGTCTTCGCCGTCGCGGGCGTCGCTGATCTCGTCGGAGACGTGCGCCCGGCCGGTGCCGATCGCGAATCCGTTGGCCCCGTCGTAGGCTTCGGCCCACCAGCCGTCGAGCACCGACAGATTCAGCCCGCCGTTGAGCACCACTTTTTGTCCGCTCGTGCCGGAGGCTTCCAATGGCCGGCGGGGGTTGTTGAGCCAAACATCAACGCCCTGTACCATGTGGCGGGCGACGTTGATGTCGTAGTCTTCGACGAACACGATCCGACCGGCACATTGCGGATCGTGCCTGAGATTATCGATTCGCTTGATCAGTTGCTTGCCGGGCTCGTCGGCCGGATGGGCCTTGCCGGCGAAGATGAGTTGGATCGGCCGCTGGGGATCCGACAGCAACGACCGCAGCCGATCGAGGTCGCTGGCGATCAAGTCGGCCCGCTTGTAGGTGGCGAAACGACGCGCGAAACCGATCGTCAGCACGTTCGGATCGAGCACATTGCGGGCTGCCTCAATGACTTCCTCGCTTTCGCCACGCCGACGACATTGCCGGCTGACGCGGCGCCGGACGAACGACAACAGGTGGTTTTTCAGCGCGTAATGCACCTCCCACAGTTCGCCCGGGTCGATTTTCTGGATGCGCGACCAGACTTCCGGCTCGGCGACCCGATGAATCCAACCGACCGGAAAGTTACGATCGAACAATTGCTGCATCTGCCAGGCCAGCCACGAAGGGACGTGAATGCCGTTGGTGATGTGGCCGATCGGCACCTCTTCTTCAACCCGATGGGGCCACAGATGGGCCCACATCCGCCGGCTGATGTGGCCGTGTAGCGAGCTAACCGCATTGGCCCGCCGCGACAATTTGAGCCCCAGCACCGTCATGCAGAACGATTCGTTTTGGTTCTGCGGATCGACGCGGCCCAAGCCCATGAGTTGTTCGGTGGAGATGCCGAGCTGGTCTCGCAAGGGGCCAAGATGTTCTTCGATGGCCTCGCCGTCAAAGCGATCGTGTCCGGCCGGAACGGGTGTATGGGTGGTGAACACCGTGTGTTGCGACACGTCGCGCAGCGCGTCGTCGAACGTCGCCCCGTCGTCCTCCATCCGCTCGCGAATCGCCTCGAGCGTGGCGAAGGCGCTGTGGCCTTCGTTGAGATGGTAGGCCCCCGGTGTAATTCCCAGTGCTCGCAACGCTCGCACGGCGCCGACGCCCAAGACCAGCTCCTGGCGAATGCGAGTTCGCTGGTCTCCGCCATACAGCCGGCTGGTCAATTCGCGATCTTCGGGCTGGTTACCTTCCACGTCGCAGTCGAGCAGATACAGACAGACCCGACCGACGAGCATCCGCCAGACCTTGGCCAACAGTGTCCCATTGCGGGTTTCGATCGCCACGGTGATCGGCTCCCCGTCGGTGCCCAGGGCGGGCTGCATCGGCAGGTTCTCGACCTTGGTGTCGATGTACTCTTCCTGTTGATAACCTTCAATGTCGAGCCGCTGACGGAAATAACCCTGATCGTAAAACAACCCGACCGCCACAAGCGGCACACCCAGCCCGCTGGCGCTCTTGATATGATCGCCCGAGAGCACGCCCAGGCCGCCGGAATAAATCGGCGCCGATTCGTGCAGGCCAAATTCCGCAGAGAAATACGCCACGGGGTGCGAACCCAACACGCCGGCGTGCGTGCGGCCCCAGGTATTGGTGCTATTCAGGTACTCCTTAAGCTGGCGATGGGCGTGGTTGATGCGGCTGTACAGCACCAGTTCCGAAGCCCGCATCTCCAGCCGTTCCGGAGTGAACTCCTTGAGCAGCGCGATCGGGCTGTGATCCAATTGCCGCCAGCGGATCGGATCGAGATCGCGAAACAGGTTGGTCACCTCGGGATGCCAACTCCACCAGAGATTGTTGGCCAGGGCCTTACACTTGTCGTAAAGCGTCTGCGGCGAAAGCTCGGAAAGCTCCAAAGGCTGCGGCCCCGCAGGCGAGGCCGCCTCGTCAACTTGGCTCATGTTCGTCCTCGTTACTAATATACGAATCCCGGGCTGTGTTTTGTCAAAGCTAACCGTCGCGGTTGCGTTAATCAGCCGCGACGCGCTAGCGTCCGGTTCTCGGCGGGGAACCGTGGGCTAGCGCCCAGCGGCTGATCCCAAGATTTAGGTTTGACACAGCACTAGGGAATTCTGGAAATTGGAGGGGGGGTGCGAGATTTCGCGTCGAAGCGGCGATAACACCCCCGTGGCCCAAGGATTATAGCGATTTAGGCCACGGCGGCGAGCCCGGTCTGCTGGTGAGATATCGGCGTCATCTCCACCAGTGATATGGCGATTTCCTGCGGGAAACGCCCTGTTTGCTTACCAGAGAAGCCGATGATACTCACCGAAACCGCCGCTGCCACACGGTCGTCCGATGGATCGCAGGTGCCGTCGCACACTTTTTCCCACTTTCTGCATCTTCTGTGAGCTAACACACCGAACGCCCCAGTCGGCACGGTGATAATGCTAGTATTGTTCCTCCCAGTGCCCCAGATCCGGTGATTGACGCCCCCTAGTTGTCCCTGGTCTGGGGCCTTTTTTGCGCATTGGCCTTTTCCACCGGCCATATCTCGCTATCGTTTCGGCCCGCCGGTGTCGCGATTCGGGCCTGATGCTTCGTATTAGCTTTGTTTTGGTGTGGGGACAGAGCATCGTAACCCGAAGCGTAAGCGAGGACGCAGTTGGAATCTGCCATGTTCCTCGCTTACGCTTCGGGTTACGACTTGAGCCGCGCAACTCATGTTTCTAGAGTTGACGGCGCACGGGGCAGGGACATCAATTTTCACGCGATCAATCTCTACGGGAGTCGGCTGCCATGATCCGCGTCGTTGTACTGCTGTTGACGATCGCGCTGCTGCTAACCACTCGCGGCGCGATCTCGCAATCGGGCACGCGTCAGCCTTCGTCTTCCGGACCAAAGGCCATGACCGCCAGCGAGTTTCAGAAGAAATTTTGGGCCTACCTAACGGCCAGCAGGTCGGCTTATCGCCACTGGGAACGATTTCCCGACAGCGAAAAATCGACGACCGGGAAGTTTCCGCACGGCAGCTTCGTCAGGATCTTCGCCAATCGTCGCACGGTGCGCAACCCACTCACGCCGCCCAACGGGGCGATCATCGTGCAGGAGAATTACGCGGCCGACAAGAAGACGCTGATGAGCATCTCGGTCATGTATCGTGCGGCCGGTTACGACGCGAAGCACGGCGATTGGTATTGGACCCAATACTTGCCCGACGGCTCGCTGGCTCGCGGCTCGCCGCAAGCAGGCCATCTGCCCATCGCCGGACGAACCGCCTCGTGCATCAAATGCCACAGCACGGCCCAAGGCAGCGATCTGTTATTCGCCAACGACCGGCTGGGGCGGTCCAGCGTCGAACAGACGGCCGATGGCCGGCGGGGGCGTTCCGCGAGGAAATGAGTGGGCTGTTCGGGAGTATTTTCCGGTGATGTTACGGAAATCCAATAGTCCTAACGGGAAGCCCGTCGCCAATCCCGTCTCCCCGCCGCGCCGTAGATTCAGCTTTTGCCGGCCGGCTGCTCGATGTCTTCAAACAGCGCGTCGACGAAATCATCCGGCACGAACTTGGCCAAATCTTCGGCTTGCTCGCCGACGCCGATGAACTTGACCGGCAGGCCGACGCTTTGGCGGATGGCCACCACGACGCCGCCCTTGGCGGTGCCGTCGATCTTGGCCAGGATGATGCCGGTGCAGTGGACCGCCTTGGTGAAGTGTTCGGCCTGACTGATGCCGTTTTGTCCGGTCGTGGCGTCGAGCACCAGGATCACCTCGTGCGGCGCTTCGGGGATCTGCTTGCCCAGCACGCGGTGGATTTTTTCGAGTTGCTGCATCAGATTAAGCTGCGTCTGCAAGCGACCGGCCGTGTCGATGATGCAAATGTCGGCATCCGTTTCGATGGCTTTCTTCACCGCGGCAAAAGCTACGCTGGCCGGGTCGCTGTCTTGCGCGCCGGTGACGATCTCGGCGCCGATCCGTCCGGCCCAAATCTTGAGTTGTTCGACGGCCGCGGCCCGAAACGTATCGGCGGCGCCCAACACGACAGTTTTTCCCTCGGCCGCGAACATATGAGCCAGCTTGGCGATCGAGGTCGTCTTGCCGGAGCCGTTGACGCCGGCCACCATAATCACGGTCGGCCCGCTCTGGGCCATGCGGATCGGTTCGTCCGCCTGCGCCATCAACTCCTTGAGCTTGGCCTTAACCGTGCCGAGCAGTTCGTCCATATCGACCCGCCGCGAGCGAAACTGGCGTGCCAATTCGCTGACAATCTCCTTGGCCGAGCCGACTCCCATGTCGGTCTTGATGAGCACGTCGCGGACCTCTTCGAGGAAGTCGTCGTCGACCAGCCGCCCCTCGGCCTTGAACAGGTCGCGGATATCCGTGTTGAGGACATTCGTGGTTTTCTTGAGACCCTGTTTTAGGCGGGCGAAGAGTCCCTTTTTTTTCTCGGGTTCTGGCGCTGCGTCGGCAGCCGTGCTTTCGTCGGCCGCGGGGGTGTCGGTTGATTTAGAACGACGAAAAAAGGCCATGGGAAGGTCCGTGGTGTGGTTGAAATGTTAGGGAGCACTGGAGGTAGGACGATCAGCCGGATGTGAGCAAGTGCGGTGCGCGAGCTTCCTTGTAGATGACAAATGACGAATGACAAATGACAAATAATGAATGATGAATTGAACCCCCGATTTCAAGCGTCTATTCCTGGGCTCCAGAAGTTCGGCGTCGAATCCGTACCTTCACACGGCTGCGACTTGGGAACTCGCTATTTGTAACCATTATTTGTCATTCATTATTTGTCATTCATTATTTGTCAACGGACGTCACAGTTCAAAGCAGCGCTGTCCGAATAGTAGAGCGTAAGAACCCCTCATCGCGAAGGCAAGGGCAGTCGACCGCCGGCCTCCGCTCGGCAAGCGAAACCTACTCAACCTCGCCGCGATGGGCTTGCAGCAGCTTGTCGAGGATGCCGTTGACGAACTGGGCGGAATTGTCGGTGCCGTAGCGCTTGGCCAGTTCGATCGCTTCGTTGATCGACACACGGCCCGGGGTGTCGGTGTAGATGATTTCAAAGGCGCCCAGGCGCAGCACGTTACGGTCGGTGGCGGCCATCCGATCGAGGCTCCAGTTTTCGGCCGTCGCGTCGAGCAGTGCGTCCAACTCGCTGCGATTGCGCCGCACGCCGCTGACCAGC
The DNA here is from genome assembly GCA_022564995.1 of Planctomycetota bacterium. Classification (GTDB taxonomy): domain Bacteria; phylum Planctomycetota; class Planctomycetia; order Pirellulales; family JADFKK01; genus JADFKK01. Next base: position 11,694 of record JADFKK010000119.1, read on the forward strand.
GAGGCGGCGAATTGCGTCAATTCGTCCGAGCGGCAACGAATCCGCAGAAACCGCTCGGTATCTTCGGCGGTTTGCAACTCGTTCAGATCGTCCTGGTAGAGAACCTGAAGAGCAACTTCGCGGGATCGACTGCGTCGGGCCATGAGCGTTCGTGTCTGATGCGTGTTGAAAATGCCTGCGTCGCGCTGGTTATCAGCCGCTCCCATCATACAAAGTGCGCGGGTGCGGGAGAATGGGAACGACGCCGATGTTGTCGCCCATCATAACCCGAAGTGTAAGTTTTGAAGTTGCGCAAACCAGCCGCGGAGCGGCGACATCAAATAGCCTGGGGCGCGAGCCCCAGGAAATCGTGGTCGAATCAAATACTGAAAGCCCCGGAGGGGCGACATCGGATGACGACGCAGTGTGTGTCGCCCCTCCGGGGCTTTTCGCTGGATCATCGACATTACCCCTGGGGCTGGCGCCCCAGGCTATTCGATGCCGTCCCTCCGGGACTAAAAAATGCGCAACTTCAAAACATACGCTTCGGGCTACTATCTTAACGGGCCGTTCACGCCAGCTTGCGCATCAGATCGGCCATTTCCAGGGCCGCCAAGGCGCATTCCGCTCCTTTGTTGCCCGCTTTTCCACCCGAGCGGTGAATCGCCTGCTCGAGCGTCTCGCACGTCAACAGTCCGAACAGCACGGGCACTTCCGTCTCGACGGACACTTGGGCCAGCGCGGTGCTAACCGCACGGTTGATATATCGGTCGTGAGTCGTTTCGCCCCGGATCACGGCGCCCAGACAAACCACGGCCACATGTTCACCACGACGAGCCAGCCGCGCCGCAACGACGGAAAGCTCCCACGCCCCCGGCACATGCACCACGTCAATCGATTCGTCCGCGACTCCATGCGAGCCGAACGTCTGCAGCGCGCCTTCGAGCAGCTTCGACGTGATCGACTCGTTGTATCGCGAGACGACAATCGCAAAGCGACCCGCGGCAGAATCAATTTGACCCTGAATAATGTTCGGCACGGGTGAGTTTTCCGAAGCGCGGGCGCGACCACTGGTCGCGGCTTTACAAATCCCAAATCCTAAATCCTAAATCCCCCTACTCCTTTATGCTCATCAAAAACTCGGCATTGCTCTTCGTCTTGCCCAGCCGCGTTACCAACAGCTCCATCGCGTCGGGGCCGTTCATGTCGCTTAGCGCGCGGCGAAGCATCGTTACGCGGCGGTACTCTTCCGGGTCCATCAGCCGCTCTTCGCGGCGGGTGCCCGAGGTGCTGAGGTCGATGGCCGGCCAGATTCGCTTGTCGACCAGCTTGCGATCGAGCACGATTTCCAGATTGCCGGTGCCTTTGAATTCCTCGAAGATCACCTCATCCATGCGGCTGCCGGTGTCGATCAGGGCGGTGGCCAGGATGGTCAGCGAGCCGCCTTCTTCCACTTTGCGGGCCGAGCCGAAAAACCGCTTGGGACGCTGCAAGGCGTTCGAGTCCAATCCGCCGGAGAGAATTTTTCCCGACTGCGGGCACTCGCTGTTCCAGGCTCGGGCCAGGCGGGTGATTGAATCGAGAAAAATCACCACGTCCATGCCGAATTCGACCATCCGTTTGGCCTTCTCCAGCACCATCTCGGCCACTTGCACGTGACGAGACGAAGGCTCGTCGAACGTGGAACTAATCACCTCGCAGTTTTTGGCCTTCACCTGGCGTTCCATGTCGGTGACCTCTTCCGGGCGCTCGTCGATCAGCAACATGATCACGTAGCTGTCGGGGAAGTTGGCCAGCGTGGCTTGCGCCAACTTTTGCAGCAGAATGGTCTTGCCGGCTCTTGGCGGGCTGACGATCAGGCCCCGCTGGCCGAAGCCAATCGGCACCATCATGTCGACCACCCGAGCTTCGATCTGTTCCGGCTTGTCGAGCTGTTCCATGGTGATCCGCTGATCGGGATGCAGCGGCGTCAGGTCGTCGAACGGAATTTTTTCGGCCAGATTGTCGGGCGGCTGGAAGTTGATCGCCTCGACCCGCAACAGGGCGAAGTAGCGTTCGTTTTCCTTGGGCGGGCGAATCTGGCCGGCCACCGTGGCGCCGGTTTTTAGCCCGAAGCGGCGAATCTGGCTGGGCGAAACGTAAATGTCATCAGGGCACGATAGGTAGTGATAGTCGGGGCTGCGCAAAAAACCGAAGCCGTCGGGCAGAATCTCCAGCGTGCCCTCGCCAAACATCAGCCCGTTCATCTTGACCCGCTCTTTGAGGATGCTGAAGATCAACTCCTGCCGTTTGACGCCCGTAACGTCGCTGACGTTGTTTTTGCGAGCTTCGTCGATCAGCTCGCTCATGCTCAGGCGTTGTAGCTCGGCGATGTGAATATCACCCTGCTTGATCTTTTCATATTTCGCGTCGGCTTCGGCGGCCTCATCCTGTCGGCCGCCGCGACGTTTTTCCTTGACCAATTCCTCGGCCAGCGTAAGCGGTTCGGTGGCGTTCAATTCGGCTTCGGTGATGGGGGGGGGACCGCTCGGCTTCTGATAGTCGGCTTTGCTTTCGGACATGTCTGACTCGCTCTTGAAAGGGCAATGGGCCGGCACGCGGAAGGCGCCGGCGGCGGGTTGTTAGTGGTGCGAGGGACGCACCGATACATAAATGGAAAAGTTCCGTAGGGTGGGCACTACCCACTATTTGCACAAACGCCGGCTCGAATTTGGCGGGCAGTGCCCACCCTACGAATAGTCGAGATATCAGCCTGCGAGAGATTGCCAGAGGTGCTCGATCTGAGCTTGAACCAACTCCAGAGAAGAGGAGTTGTCTATTACCACATCGGCAAGCTCCCGTTTGGCGTCCAACGATTCCTGCGCGGCCTCGCGAGCCGAAAAAACCTCCGCGCTCCAACCTCGCTCGCGGGCACGGGCCAGCCGAACTTCCCGCGGAGCGTCGACAAAAACAATACGATCACATCGACCGTCCCAACCGGCCTTGAGCATCACCGCCGCGTCGAGCACAACCACCGGCGCCTGGCCGGCCGCCGCTAACTCGTCGAGTTGACGACGAAGCAACTCGCCAATTTTGGGATGGGTCAGTTGCTCCAAAAACTTCAGCTCTCGCCGACCCTCGTCGGAGTCGGCAAACACAATGCTTGCGACCATCGAGCGGTCGATCCGTCCGCCAGCGACGATCACTTCATCGCCCCAGCGCTCGCGGAGCGCTTCGATCACTTCCGGCCTTCGCAATACCTCGTGGCCGAGCGTGTCTCCGTCGAGCACCACGGCCCCCAGTTGTTTCAATTCTTGAGCGACGAAGCTCTTGCCGCTGGCCACGCCGCCGATGATGCCGATGACTTGCATACGCCCCGCGCGGGAGGTGCGAAGTATTCTGAGCCGTCTTGCTCTTCAAATTCCAAGCACGAAATCCTAAACAAATTCAAAGCACGAATGTAAAAAAACGATCAACTGCCCGACGTTTTTGACATTTGAAATTCGGATTTTGGATTTGTTTAGGATTTCGTGCTTAGGATTTACGATTCTTAACCCCGTCACTCCATTGCTTCCAACTCGGCCCAATTGTCCCCGCTCTTGACGTCGACTTTAACAGGGACCACGAGCGGCAGCGCAGCGACCATTTCGCCGACGACAAGGCCTTTCAGTTGATTGAATTCTTCGGGTGGGACTTCAAAGATTAGTTCATCGTGGATCTGCAATAACATCTTGGCGGCCAGCCCCTCTCGGCGCATGCGCCGGTGGATGTTGACCATGGCGATTTTAATCAGGTCGGCCGCCGATCCTTGGATGACCGTGTTGACGGCCGTGCGTTCCGGTAGGTTCATCTGCCCGATGAGTGATTCGCCGGCGGCCGGGCGAATTCCGCTGATCGTTCGCCGCCTGCCCCTGATGGTTTTAACATAACCGTTGTTCCGCCCCTCGACTAGGGTTTCCTCCAGAAATTTCACCACGCCCGGATATTGGGCGAAATACGAGGTAATAAACTGGGCCGCCTCATCCTGCTGGATATCGAGCGATTTGGCTAGCCCAAACGCGCTCTGGCCGTAGATCACGCCGAAATTCACCGCCTTGGCCGATCGTCGCATCTCGCTCGTCACGTCTTCCAGCCGCACTCCGTGAACCTCGCTGGCCACTCGGGCGTGGATGTCCTCGTCTCGTTCGAACGACGCACAGAGCGCCTCGTCGCGAGAGTAATGTGCCAATATTCGCAGTTCAATTTGTGAATAATCGGCCGCCAACAGCAACCAGCCCGGCTGGCCGGCCAAGAAGGCCGAGCGAATCTCGCGGCCCGCCTCCGTGCGGACGGGGATGTTCTGCAGATTCGGGTCGCTCGAACTGAGCCGCCCGGTGGAGGCCACGACCTGATTGAACGAAGCGTGGACGCGGCCCGTTTTCTCGTTGATCAGCTTCGACAGGCCGTCGACGTAGGTGCTTTTGAGCTTGGCATACTGGCGATATTCGACGATCTTGGCCGGCAGCGGGTGGACCTTGGCGAGCTGCTCCAGCACGCTCGCATCGGTGCTCGCTCCCGTCTTGGTTTTTTTCGTAACAGGCAGCTTCAACTCGTCGAACAGCACCTTGCCGAGTTGCTTGGTCGAAGCGATGTTGAACTCCCCGCCGGCGATTTCGTGGATCTCCTTCTCAAGCTGCTCGATCCGCTTGCCATATTGCTTTCCCAACTCGGCCAGCCGCTGTCGGTCGACTTTGATGCCGTTATATTCCAGTTCGGCGAGCACCTCAACCAGCGGCATCTCGATGGTGTGGAACAGCTCGTCGAGCTCCGACTCGGCCAGCCGGGCGGAGAGGATCGGCCGCAACCGCAGCGGAATGTCAGCGTCCTCGGCGGCGTACGGCCCGACTTGCTGCACCGGCACTTCGTCCATGCGTTTCTGGTGTTTTCCGGTTCCGATCAACGCGCTGATCTTCGTGGTCGAGTGGTTCAAGTAACGCTGCGAAAGATCGTCCAGATTGTGAGTCCGCTCGCCGGCGCCCAGCAAATAGCTGGCGACCATCGTGTCGTACTCGACGCCGGCCATCTCGACTCCGGCCGAGCGCATCACGACCATGTCGTACTTGAGATTCTGGCCGATTTTCTTCACGGCGGGATCTTCCAGCACGGGCCGCAGCGCTTCGAGCGTCGTCCGCGGGTCGAGCACCGCATCGCCTGCCGGGCCGCGAACCGGCAGATAAAACGCCGTGCCCTCCTGCCAGGCGAGTGCATAACCGACGACTTCGGCCCGGCGGGGCCGCAGGCTGGTCGTCTCGGTGTCAAAGGAGATGCACGACTGCTGCTTGAGCTCGGCCAGCAGCGTCTCGAATCGCTCGGGCGTGTCGATGATCTCGTACTGGGCCGTCCACTGTTTCGGTGCTTCGCCGCCTTCGATCGAAGCCACCTGATCTCTGAGCCCACGAAACCCCAACTCGGTGAACAGGTCGACCAGTTCCTGCTTGTCGAATTGCCCGACACTACCAGCGGCCCAGTCGATCTGAAGCGGTAAATCCGTCTTGAGCTGGACCAGCTCGCGGCTCATCAGCGCCTGATCTCGAAACTCGATCAGATTGTCGCGTCGTTTGCCCTTTTTCATCTGCGGAGCATGTTCGAGCACCGCTTCGAGCGTCTCGTGTTCGGCCAACAACTGCCCGGCGATTTTGGGGCCGATCAGCGGCACGCCCGGCACGTTGTCGACTGAATCGCCCACCAGGGCCTGAAAGTCGACGACCTGATCGGGCCGAACCTTCCAGTCTTCGGCCCACTCAGCGGCGTCGTAGCGCTCGCCCTTGCGAATGTTGTAGATGCTCACCCGCTCACTGAGCAATTGCCGGCAGTCCTTGTCGCTGGTGACCAGCACGCAATCGCCGCCGAGCTGGGCGGTCTGCTTGGCGATGGTCGCCATCACATCATCTGCCTCGTACTTTTGCAGGTCGATCACGGGAATCCGCATCGCGCCCAGCAGCCGGCGGATCAGCGGAATCTGCAACACCAAGTCGGCCGGCATTTCGCCGCGGTTGGCCTTGTACTCAGGATACATCTCCGTGCGGAACGTACCGCCCGGCAGGTCGAAGGCGCAAAACAGATAGTTGGGCCGGTGTGATTCCAGCAGGTTGAGCATGTCGCGGGCAAAGCCGTAGACGGCCGAGACCGGCTCGCCCTGGGGACTGGTCATCTCCGGCAGGGCGTGGAACACCTGAAAAACGAGCGAGAACGTGTCGATCACGTAGACGCGGCGACCGGTCAGATCACTGGGCGGCTCGACCGTTACGCCCTTTGCTGGGGCCGAGTCGCCCGCTGGCGGAGCCGGTGGCTGCTCGGCGGATGGCCGTGAGCCGGCGATTGGGGAGTCGGCCGGCGGAGCCTCATCCAGCTCCATGCCGGGCAAAATCCCTTGCCGGGCGGGGTCGGACATGGGATTCCTTCAGAGGAGTAGGCCGCCGGGCGCGATGCAAGAGCGAAAGCAAAAAGCGGCACCTGGTAACGCTTTACGACGAAAATGGTACGCTTGGTCCCGCCGAACTGTCAACCGGCCCGTTCGCTCAGGGGGGCTTCGCGTTGACTCTCGCCCCGGGGCTGTTTAGAATCGACCTAGGTCGTTTTGTCGAAAAAACTTAGCTAGAGGCCCTCGTTTAACGGCGAGCCGAAGGCGGCTGCGTGCTGCGTCGTTCAAAACATGGCTCGAAACACTGTCGCCTCCGGCTTGCCGTTAAACAAAAAAACTGACCTCGACTGGAATAATAGCGACGCCGATCGCCGAATACGTTCGGCATTAGACCGGCGTTTTTTGTAGCCACTCACGCCGTCGCGCTCCCCGCGGGACCGGCGCGTTACCTTGTTTGCGGACCGAGCGCGGTCCGCTACATGAAGGAGAATAAACCATCATGGCGGCTTCCCGGGAACACCAAGGTCTGATTATTTCGCTGATCATCTTCGTCATGCTCACGGTGATGCTGGCTGTGATGTCCTACGTGCTGTACAGCCGGGACGAGGAGGCCATCGCCAAAGTGGACACCGCCGACACGAAGCGGGCGGAATGGCAAAAAAAGGCCGATGCAACCCAGGGCAAGCTCAATGAGATGAAGATATTGCTCGGGTTTTCCATCGAGGACGTGTTTGAGTCGTCTCCACCGCAAGACTCCGACATCAAGTCCAAGTGGAAAGAGGACATGGAGATTTACAAGGGCGTTTATCCTGACGACGAAGGCCAACTGAACTACAGCAAGCTCATCGGATACCTGGCCTCTGAGATTCGCAAGCAAGACGACCAAATCAGAACCCAAGGCCTGGCGATCATCAAGCTGGGAAATGAATTCACAGAAATGCAGAAAAATGTGGGGGTCGAAGTCGCCACGTTCGACGGGCGATTCCGGGCCGCCACGACAGACCTCGAAAAGCGAACCGCGGAATTCGCCACCAAGTTGGAAGGGTACTTCAAGTCGCGCGACACAGCCGCCCGCGCGTTCGCCCTGTCGACGAGCCAAGCCACTCAAAAAGTCAAGGACGACGCCGCTCAGATCGCCCGGATCAATGAAGATTTCCAAAGATCCGATCGGCTCGTCAGCGCCCTCCGCCGGCAGCTAAACGTAAATGTCAAGGAAGCCACCGAAGTAGCCGACGGAGCGATCATGAGCATCAACCAGACGACAGGGCGTGTTTACATCAACTTGGGTCGGGCCGATTCGCTGCGTCCCCAGGTGACCTTCAGCGTCCACGGCCGCAACGTCGCCAACGTCGCCCAGGCCAAGCCGAAAGCCAAAATTCGAGTCACCCGCCTGCTCAACGAGCCCCATCTGGCCGAAGCCCGCGTCGTCGAAGAGGACATCGCCAATCCGATTATCCGCGGCGACAGAATCTTCTCGCCCGCCTGGAGCCCCGGACGAAAAATCCGCTTCGCCTTTGCCGGAACCATCGACATGGACGGCGACGGCCGTAGCGATTTGCGGCGGATTCGCGATTTGGTCGCCATCAATAACGGCATCGTCGACGCCTCGCCTGACGAAAACGGCAACATGGTCGGCCAGATCACGACCAACACCCGATACCTGGTCGTTGGCGAGGCGAAGCTGACGAACAACGCCGCCATCGAGGCCCGCAGCGCCGCCATCGATCAGGCCCGCGAGAACGGCGTCGAGCAGCTCTCGGTCACCGAGTTTCTCGACATGATGGGTTGGGTGAATACGCGAAACACCGTCTCTCTGGGCCGCGGCGCCCGCTCGTCGGACTTCGCTCCCAAAAAAGGAACCGTCCGCAAGGGCACGGACAACGTCAAAAACTTCAAGCCCCGCCGGCCGTAGTCGGCATGGTCGCGGCCTGGTTGAACAGCGCCACGTCAATATGGCAAGCCGGCGGTTAGTCCTTGCGGCATGATCGTTTAACGGCAAGCCGCAGGCGGCTGTGTTTTGCCCGCAGGCGGCTGTGTTTTGCCCGCCGGCGGCTGTGTTTTGCCGCTAATCGATTGTGTGCCAAGGGCCGACGAGCCGCTCATCGCACGCTTGACCTTCTTGATGGTCGAGCCCTCGCCCGGTTTGTACAAATCGGGGCAAAAACCGGGGGCTAGCGCCCCGCGGCTGATGAATGATCCCGGCTCGCGGAATAATCGCAGCGGCGAACTTCGAGTGTAGTGTGTGGGCTATACGTTGCGCTGTTCGCACCGCGGCCACGCTTCAGGTGCTCGTAGGTCAACTTCTTATGGACGCGACCGTTCCATGCGCAAGGAGAGGAAGTATTATGGCGAATTCCCGAGAACATCAAGGCCTGGTTCTTTCGCTGATCATTTTTGTCACGCTCAGCGTGATGTTGTCCGTGACGTCTTACATCCTTTACAGCCGGGACGAAGAGGCCGCCGCCAAGGTGGTCGAGGCCCAGAATAAGGCCAGCGGGGAGTTGGGCCGGGCCGACAAAATTCAAGGTGAACTGAATGCAGTGAAGAAGATGCTCGGCATCGCCGAGGCGGCGCCGCACAAGACGATCGAGGCCCAGTATCGGCAAGACGCGATCACCTACGCCGGTGTCTATCCGCAGGACGAGAACGAACTGGACTACAGCCGTTTGGCCACCTATCAGGTGGCGGAAATCCGCGCCCAAGACGAACAAATCAGGCAGCTTACCGACAGCCTTGCCCGTCGCGATGTGCGCATCGCCTCGCTGCAGAAAGATCACCAGGGCGAAATCATCACCTTTGCCGAGCAATTTGCACGAATCAAGCACGAGTTGCAGAAACAAACGACGCGGTTCGCCGATCAGTGGAGCATCTACGTCGCCTCGAGTGACGAACTGAAGGAAACATTCGACGCCTCGCGGGCCACGAGCGACGCCGAGTCGAAACGTCTCGGGCAGCAACTCACGGGCCTCAACGATCGGTTGCAGCAAGCAGAGCGGCTCGTGCGAGCGCTCAAGAATAAGCTGCACGCGATTGATCGTGAGGCCACGGAAGTTTCCGACGGCGAGATCACCAACATCAGTCAAGCGACCGGGCGAGTGTTTCTCAATGTGGGGCGGGCCGACGGACTGCGGCCGCAGATCACCTTTAGCGTCTACCCGACGGACGTGGTGAACGTCGCCGATCTCAAACCGAAAGCCAAGATTCAAGTCACCCGGCTGCTGCGCGATGGGCACTCGGCCGAAGCCCGCATTACCCAGAGCGACGTCACCGACCCGATCATTCGCGGCGACTTGGTCTTCTCACTTATCTGGAGTGCCGGACAGAAGATTCATTTCGCCTTCGTGGGTCGATTTGGATTTGGCCAGAGTGACGGCGGCGGCAAGGACGGCATGCGGCACCTGCGCGAACTGGTGTCGAGCACCGGCGGCGTGGTCGATGCCTGGAGCGACGAGGACGGCGGCATGAGGGGCAAGTTCACCGTCGATACGCGCTATCTGGTGGTCGGCGCGCCGCCGCTCGACAGTCGCCTGGCGATGAAGTCCTACAGCGCCGCCATCGATCAGGCCCGCGCTCAGCACGTCGAGCGAATCTCGGTTGAAAAGTTCCTCGATATCGCGGGCCGAAAGAAACCGCGACGTGCCGTGACACTCGGCCCCGGTGCCAAGAGGCCCGTCGAGTTGACCGATTTCACGCCCCGCCGGCCATAATCGTAGCGTGGGCACTGCCCACCGGTGCCATTGTCCGCTTTTCGGCGAGCCCCCTGCGTTAACAGCGGGGGTAATACTTGCGCAAGTGTTGCTGAAACGCATGACGGAATTACCGGCGGCTTAACGGCCTCCGCTCGCCGCCCCGCGGTCAATCTGGAAAGTTGTTTTCGATGGTCCCCTAGGAACTTGCCCTAGGCGTCTTCCGCTCTTGACGCCGGTGGCGCATCTTTCTTACATTCGCGCTCGATTGGCGGTCTCCCACCCAGCGCCGGTTGCTTTCTTGTCGCGTCGCCTTGCCGAATGGGACCTACTGCATTGACCCAGCGCCTCGAACCTTTGTTGGACGAGCGGCAGTATTTCTGTCCCGGCCAGACGTATCCGATCAGCCACGCGCTGCATCTGGCCCGCCTGACTTCGTTCTTTCCCGGTTGCCGGCACTGCCCGCATCGCGACGAGACGGACGATCTGGCCCCGGGGATTGTCCGACGGCTCGAAGCATCGCCCTGCGGAATCGACGGTGAATTCAAGCTGACCAGCGAGGCCGTCTCGGGCGTCTATCTCAACGAGTTGGAAGCCGACCATGCGCGCCGTTGGGCCGAAGCGCTGGGCGTCTATCTACGCGGGCAAGGTGGTCGCGCGCGCCAGGCGCCGGCGGTTGTCATCGGCGGCGACTCTCGCCCGCTGACAGCGGAGTTGGTCGCGGCGGCCAGCGGTGGGCTGCGGATGACGG
>JADFKK010000120.1 GCA_022564995.1 Planctomycetota bacterium
GTTTGAAGAGGGGGGAGGCAATGTTAATTGCACGGCATACAGCTATTGAGGCACGAACGGGAAACCAGGATACTGATCTATGTTGGAGCCTACCCATCTAACATTCCTCCTCTACTCTACCGGGCAAGTTTTTTGTTTCGGCTCAACGGGCGCGACCAACGGTCGCGGCTTTATGGTTTCAATCTGAAATCCCAAATCCTAAATCTGAAATCCCAAATGTCTCCTAAAGTTCTCATCCTCAGAGCCCCGGGCACTAATTGCGACATCGAGACCGCGTTTGCTTTCGAGCGGGCGGGCGGCGCCCCGGAGCGGGTTCACATCGGCCGGTTGTTGGAGAAGCCGTCGCTGGCCGATGATTTCCAGATCCTCTGCATCCCGGGCGGGTTCAGCTACGGCGACGACGTGGCGGCGGGGCGGATTCTGGCCTGCCAGATTCAGAACCACTTGCAGGATTGTCTGTGGGCGTTTCGCGATGCCGGCAAGCTGGTGCTGGGCATCTGCAACGGGTTTCAAGTGTTGATCAAGTCGGGGCTGCTGCTGGATGGCAGCGAAGGGAATAACGGCACGCCGGCCGCCACGCTCACCTGGAACGACTCGGGCAAGTTCGAGGATCGCTGGGTCCAGCTTGGCGTCGAGGGGATCGAGTGCGTGTTCTTCTCCGGCATCGAGTCGATGTATCTGCCCATCGCCCACGCGGAAGGAAAGTTTGTGGCGCGAGACGAGGCGGCGCTCGACGCACTGCAAGACGCCGGGCAATTGGTGCTGCGTTATTGCTGGACGGGTGCCATGGGCAGCTTGCCTGCCCTTGCTGAGCAGCGTGCTCTGTCGCGCAAGGGCGGGCAAGCCGCCCATGGCACCCTTCTCTCACCCGGCAGCGACGGCGCGGTGCCGTATCCCGACAATCCTAACGGAGCGCAGCGAAACGTCGCCGGCCTGTGCGATGCGAGCGGGCGCGTGCTGGGGCTGATGCCGCACCCCGAGCGGCACATTGACCCCACGCATCATCCCCGTTGGACCCGGCAGGAAACCTTGCCCGAGGTCGGCGACGGCCTGCGGGTGTTTCAGAACGCCGTGCAATTCTTCAGATAATTGGCCCGGCGGTCGGCGGCGGCGTCTTGAGCGATTCGACCAACTCGCGGACCATGCGGTCTTTGTATTGTTTGAACACCTGGGCATGTTCGCGGTGCAGTAAAATCTTCCGCTTGATGTACTGTTTGGCCCCTTCGTCGGCCGCCCGGGCGGAAGAGAAGCCGATGATCTGTCGATCGGTCCGACCGTCGGGCGCGATGATCGTCGCGCCGTAGCGAATTCGCTTTACCGCCAGTCCGATGCGACGTGAGCGGATCTCATAGTTCCAGCCGCGATAACGCCGGCAGATGCGGCTGCGGAGGTCGTCGCGGCGGGGAAGTGGTGTGTCGGCGGCGGAGTAATACATGGTAGACAGAGCGCGAGAATTCGCTGGACACCAAACAGGGTATCCTGTTATCGACCGCGGCGGCTCGCCGCATCAGCCGAATTGCCCCACTTTGTCACATTGATCCCTGTTGGCCCAATGAACTTTCGCAAATCCCCAGACGACCCACACAAGGTAAAGAGCGACACATGTTAGCTCCAGGATACATCATGGTGAATTCACGATCGATGCAGGCCGTCGTTTTCATGGTTGGCTGTTGTCTGTTCGTTTCCATCAGCCGGGCTGAGTGGATTGTTGATCCGAAGCCGGCGATGACGTGGAAGAAGCTCAAAAAATGCGAGTTGGTCATCGTCGGTCATTACGCCCGACACAAGGATCGTTTGTCTCTGACGCTGAAAGTGGATCGCGTACTCAAAGGGACGCGCGTCAAGGCGGGCGATCCACTCAGCTTGACGCTCGAACACTGGTATTCGATCGAAACCGGGCCGGTCGGCATCGACGCGCTCACGACCAAGGCAAAAACCAAACTGCCGAAACACGTGCCAAAGCTGTGTTACAAGGAGCAGCTTATCAATCCCGGACCGGCGTTGCCCGTGAAAGTCGTGAGGGATCTGAGGCAACCGGCCATTTACTTCATCGAAAAGGAACGCGAGCCGAATCTGGTTGTTCAACGGCAGGTACAGCCCGCTTTCTGGGCCGACGATTGGAAGAAACTGGTGAACAACAAGGAGGCGGGCCTGCTCTTTCGATTGTCGCATCCTGCTACCAGCGGCGAGGCATTCGAGCAGATGAGGCGCACGCGAGACGCACAAATCATTCAGCAACATCTAACATGGCTGGTGAAACCGCCGAAGTCGAACTGGACACGTTGGCGTCCCTCGCCGTCATCGGTGGCCTTTCTCTTGAAGATCGGAGACAAGAATGGTGATGTGTATGACCCGTTGATCAAGCGAATCCAGACAGGCCGATGCCCCGGCGGTTTTACGCCCTACCGAATCACGCGTGTGTGCGCCCGCATCGCCCCCGATCGCGCCTGGAAGGACTTTCAGAAGATTCTTGTGGATCGCCGGGGTTTTGTGGAAAGCTATTGGGTTGCCGCCAACATGTGTTACACCGGTAAGACCGCTGCGGTGGACAAAGCGTTTGAGATGCTGGAAGACCCCAAGATGCGGTATTGGGCGATACAATCGATCAGCAGCGCCCTGACACCTTATTATTCGTCTTTCGAGTTGCCGCCGCGCTGGGGTCAGTTGCGTCAACATGCGCTGCCCCTGGTGCGCAACGCCCTGGCGTCCGACAAAGTTAACGAACACGACAAAGCTGAACTTCAAGGTCTGTTTCGCAAGTTGTTGCAGAACCAAAAGTGAGATTAACGGCGCCGGCTTCCCCCGGGGCCGTCTGAGCGGGCGCGACGATGGCTTGGCCTCGACGATGGCTTGGCCTCGACGACCGCCAAACTCACGCCTCGCGCGATAAGTGTAATTCGCCGTCGGAGACGCCTCCTACAAGATGCCCGCACCGAACGAGCCGGCGCTCGTGTCGTCGACGTCTTGCCGGCTGGGGGCCGACTCCTTTCTTGCTGGCGGCGTATGTGGCGGGCGGGGACCCGACTCGGCCGGCTGAACCTCCGTCTTCGGCTTCTCTCGCAGCGGCGCCTTGGGCGGCGGGGGACTGTCGACGTCGCGGTCGAAGTCCTCGTAACGAGATACATAACCGGGCTGACCCGCTCGCTCTTGCTCCTGTTGGAACTCCTCAATCACCCGCTGCTGGATCATCTCGCGGCAAGAGGAGTTGATCGGGTGGGCGATGTCGGCGTACAGCTTGGCCCGACCCTCTTCGTCTTTGATCGCCCGATCTTCCTTGAGCCGGGTGCCGCACTGATTGCAGCAGGCGGCCCGCAGATGATTCTTACAGCCGCAATGCGGGCAGTGGCTGGTCAGTTTGCGGCTGGGCATGGCAACGAAGGGGCCGTTGGAGCCCTCGATGATCTTCAGATCGCGCACGACGAAACAGTCGTCGAACGTGATCGAACAAAACGCCTGCAGGCGCTCGCCCGGTTCTTCCATGAGCTTGATGCGAACCTCAGTGATATCCACAGCCGTTCTCCTTGCGATGCTGGATTCCCTGGCCTCTTGCGCCGGGTGAACCGGATCAACCGTATTTCTGACGCCGTGTCATGCGATATTGCTCGTGGTGTAAACCTGCCCGATACCGCGCGAGCGCAATCGCGCGGCGAGGCGTCGCGCGTGCCGCCGGTGTCGACAGATTCCAAAATAGCTCGTGCCGCTCCCGCTCATTTGATGTCCTAAAACGTCACTCTTGGCAAACTCACTTCTTAGTCGGCTGATCCAAGGGGAAAGTTCCTCGGCCGCCTGCTGTAGTGCATTATGTAACCCCGCCGACAGCCGGCGGGTGTTGCCCGACTTCATCGCCTCGACCAACGGCGCCGCGCTACGTGGTGCGGCGGCCGGCCGACATCGCTTGTACACCTCCACCGTCGAGAGTCCCTGCGGCGGACAAACGACGACCATGTGCCAGCGCCCGAGGCCGCCAACCGGTTCGACGATTTCTCCCCGACCACGACACACCGCAGCGCCGCGCCCCAAGAAAAACGGCACGTCGCTGCCAAGCTCCGCCGCCAACTGCGCCAGTTGATTCTTATTCCAGCCGATCCGCCAGGCGCGATTGGCCGCCATCAGCGCCGCCGCCGCGTCGCTGGAACCTCCGCCCAACCCGGCCTCCGACGCGATGCGTTTCACCAGGTGGATGTCGGCTCCCGCTTCGACACCCGCACGATGTCGCAACAACTCGACCGCCTTGAGAACGATGTTATCTTCTTCCGCGGGCAAACACCCCAGCACACAGCCAGAGCCTTGTCCGTGGCGGTGTGCCCAGCGGGAAGTAAGTTTCAGGAGTTGGGAATCATTGGGTTCAAAAAACAGCGTGTCGTAGATATCAAGCGGACACATGAGCGTTTCAATCTCATGGAATCCGTCATTGCGCCGCGCTAGCACCTCAAAGAAAAAATTCACCTTGGCCGGTGCATACACTTCCACTCGCGAGGATTTCGGCCGAGTATGCATCCTGGGCTTTCCCTGCTCAGTGATGTGCGGCTTGTAGGATCGATCGAAAAAAGACAGCGGAGATAGTCAAGCGGAGCGCATCACCACGTCATCCGGCAGACGCCCCCCTGCGAACTACCGACGCTGTATGTAAGGAAAATTCTATCGGCTGCGTCAATTTAGGTCAACATAATTCCTATTGACCGAGCTAAGTTGCGGCGTTCCGCAAGGCAAACCGGGGGTATCTCGGCCTCCTCGTAGACTGCCTATTCCTCTTATTTTGCAGCGAGGCCCACTGACGAATTTGCCGCCGATGCCATTTTTCACCATGATTTCCCGAGGATTTCCATTCCGGCGGATGCGGCTGACCTCTACAATGCCGCGCTCGATCGAGGCCCGCACCGACATGAAAGACCGTGATGGCAGCATCTTCAAAGAATCTTCGCGACGACCTCCTTCACGCCCTCCGCGGAGTGATGATGGGCGGAGCCGACATCATTCCTGGCGTCTCCGGCGGCACGGTCGCGCTAATTTTGGGAATTTATGAGCGGCTGATAGCGGCCATCAGTCACTTCGACCTACAACTGTTCCGCTTGCTGGGCAGCCGCCGATGGCGCGCGGCGGCCGTTCACGTCGACCTGCGGTTTCTGGCCGCGCTCGGTGTCGGCATTCTGACCGGCATCGTTAGCCTGGCGAGTCTCATGAACCGGCTGCTCAAAGATGACGCCACCCGACCGCTCACACTCGCGGCGTTCTTCGGGCTGATTCTCGCCTCGGCCGTGTTGGTCGCAAAGATGATCAAGGCCAAGCGGAACACCGACGTGCCGGTGCTCGTAATACTGGCCGCGGCCGGCACGATCTTCGCCTACTGGCTCACCGGCCAGACACCGGCGGCGGTAGACGAGCCTTCGCTGCTGTATGTGTTCTTGTGCGGAACCGTTGCCATCTGTGCGATGATTCTGCCCGGCATCAGCGGCGCGTTCATCCTGGTAATCCTCGGCATGTACCTCTACATCACCGGATTGTTGCGCGATATCAAAAACTTTGATGCCGGCTGGAACGATCTGTTGAGCGTCGCCGTGTTTTGCGCCGGCTGTGCCCTCGGACTGATCGTCTTCAGCAAGTTCCTCCGCTGGCTACTGGCCCGACACGAACCGCAAACGATGGCACTACTGTGCGGGTTCATGCTCGGCAGCCTGCGGAAGATATGGCCATTTAAGAACGCCTGGCCCGACGCGGATGACCGCGTGCTGTTGATCGCCGGCATCGCGCTGGCCGCGGCGGTCTTTGTCTTTGTGCTCGATCGCATTACGCGTGGACATGAGCACGCACTGCCGCTGGAAGACGATGGGCAAGATGGCTCCTGAGGAAAGTAAACCGGTGACTGGCTGAGCTTGTGTCACGGGACGTCAGGTTGTGCCGCAATGTTTGAAGATTGGGTTTTGCCGCAGGGCCTTTTGATTAGCCCAGGCATTTATGCCTGGGAATAGGAAGCGAACAGGTTTTTTGTCCTGCCCCTTTAGGGGCCTTGGGTTGCGAGAACACGTCGATCCGACGGTCGCCACCAGGAGTCCCCTGAAGGGGACGAAAAAGAGGGCGCGGCGAATCGAGTCCCAGGCATAAATGCCTGGGCTAGTTAAAAGCAGAAGTGGCTCGCGGCCGCAGCAAAACGCAAAGCCCCAAATTTTCGGCCAACCCTGACTTTCCGCGACACTAGCCACCCCCCCTCACACGTCACTCATCCGCCGACAAATCGGCGCACACCAACATTTTGTCGTTGCGAGCGAAAACGTGCTTGTAGGCGTAGGCCGGATGCGACCAGCAAACGCCATCGCGGCGCGAGAGTTGCACTCGGGTCGGCGAGATGAGCTGCGCTCGGCTGATTTCGTCGAACCCGCGGGGCGAGAGCCTGGCGATGATCAACTCACCACGGTCGTTGAACATGAACACACGGTTACCGTTGCGAACTGTGTGAATCGTGCCCCAGCGCGATTTGGGCGTCGCCGTCAGGTCTTCCCAAATACGTTTCCCCGTGCGAGATTCGAGACAGCGCAGCTCGCCGTAGCTATCGACGCCGTAGACATAATCACCGGCCAGATGGGGCGTGCTGATGATCGAGTGCAGCGCTTTGGTATTGCGTTCGTCTCGGCCGGAGATTCGCCACACTTTTTCGGCAGTCAGTTTCTCTTGGCCCAGTCGCAACATCAGCGAACCGTCGTAAAAGCCGGTGATAAACAGCCAGGAATCGTGAACGACCGGAGTGCTGACCGCCAGCACCATCTTGCGCGGCTTGAAGGGATACGACCAATGGGTTTTGCCGGTCTTGGGCGCCAGTCCGACGACACTATCGCCGGTCCAACAGACGAGCACATCTTGGCCGGCTTGCTTGACGATCAGCGGCGCGGCGTAAGAGGCCCGATCGTTCAAGGCCCGCCAGCGCTCTTTGCCGGAAACCTTGTCGAAGGCCACCAGACATGCACCACCGGCGCCGCCGATTTGCACGATCAGCAGATCCTCATACATGAGCGGCGAAGCGGCGATGCCCCAAATCGGCATGCGAATTTTGTAGTCGGCCCTCAGATCTCTTTTCCAGAGCACCTCGCCGGTCGCCGCATTGAAGCAAAACAAGTGGCCCATCGTGCCCAACGAATAAGCCCGAGAAGAATCGATCAAGACCGCTGCCCGAGGGCCGGCCTGATAGGAAACGTCGACGTAGGGACAGTCGTAAGTGTGCCGCCAGAGTCGCTTACCGGTTCGCCAGTCGAAGCAGTGAACGCGTTCGATTTGCTTTGCTTTGTCGCCCTCTTCGTCAACCAGCCGGTCGGTCACGTAGACTCGTCCGGCGGCGACTGTGGGTCCGCTGTAGCCGGAGGAAATTTCCACCTGCCAGCGGAGCTTAATCTGTTTGGCGGGAAAACGGCCCAGCACACCCGTTTCGTGCCAGACCCCGTCGCGCGTCGGCCCGCGCCATTGCGGCCAGTCGTCGGCCCGGACCGTGTCCTGTAATGCGGTTGCCACAAATAGCACTGCGACAATTGCGAAAAGGTGCTGTGTGGTTTTACGATCGAGTCGGGAATTTCGCGGCATCTCATGCTCTCCAAGG
Source organism: Planctomycetota bacterium (assembly GCA_022564995.1). Taxonomy (GTDB): domain Bacteria; phylum Planctomycetota; class Planctomycetia; order Pirellulales; family JADFKK01; genus JADFKK01. Next base: position 7,580 of record JADFKK010000120.1, read on the forward strand.
AATACAGGGCGACGGTCCGCGGCGACACACGATAATGTCTCCGCAACTGCCCAATATAGCAGATTGGGTCGAGAGGAAAGCCGGCAGTGTGGGCACGTCGGTCTCTATCGGCTTCGCGGCGGTAAACAGTTGATGCTCGCTGCATTTGCACGATTGTGCATCGCTGCGCCCCTTGAAAACATTTCAAGTGACGGCGGCGTCATCCCGGGTTGTCTGTCGGCTATGATCGGGTAGGATTTGGCGCAGCCGAAGAAAAGACCTCTCTGAGCGACCATCTGAAAGACTTCTATGGACGACTCCCGCGGCGCTGATGTTCCTGGTCCGGGAAACCCTCCACATCGCGGTCGTGGCTCCCAGCCTATCGCCACGGCAACGTCCGTGAACCAGGACGCCTGGGTTCAAGCCGTTCTCGATGCGGCTGTTGAAGGGATGATTATCATCGACGAGCAGGGCATCGTGCAATCGATCAACCCCGCCGCGACGTCGGTCTTCGGTTACACGGCGGAAGAAGTCGTCGGCCACAACATCAACATGTTGATGGCCCCACCGTTTCGCGAAACGCACTACGACTATCTGCGGCAATATCGCGAGACGGGCGAACGACACGTGATCGGTACCCGCCGCGAAGTTCTCGGGTGGCGCAAGGACGGCAGCGAAGTTCCGCTGGAATTGTCGGTCAGCGAGGTCAACCTCGGCCAGCACATGTTCATCGGCACGCTCAAGAACCTCACCGAACGTCGTCGGGCGGAGCAGCGAGCGAGACAGCACGAGGCGGAATTGGCGCACATCGGACGGATCAACCTGCTGGGCGAAATGGCGACCGGTATTGCCCACGAGCTGAACCAGCCGCTGGCGGCCATCGCGGCCTTCACCTCGGCGTGTAAATCGACGGCGCTCGCCGAGGGCAGCTCGCCTGGCAACAAGGTTGGCCGCACGGTTCGCGATACGGTCGAACTGCTCGACCAAATCGACGAGCAGACGCACCGCGCGGGCGAGATCATTCGTCGGCTGCGACGGCTGGTCCACAAATCGAAACCACACCGCTCGACGGCTTCCGTTAGCGAGATGGTTCTCGATTCGATTTCTCTGATCGAAGCGGACGCGCGGCTGAAGGACGTCACGATCACCACCGACCTTGACGATCATCTTCCGTCGGTGCTCGTCGACCGCATTCAGATCGAACAGGTTCTACTCAATTTGATCCGCAATGCAGTGGAGGCCGTCCAAGGCCGTTCGCAGCGCGTCGTTTCCGTCATAACTCGGTTGATGGCCACAGAGACGGGGCCGCCCAAGATCGAGGTGGAAGTTCGCGACACGGGAGTAGGGCTGGCCGACAAGGACGTGCCCAATGTCTTCGAGGCGTTCTTTACGACCAAGCCCGACGGCATGGGCATGGGACTGGCCATTTGCCGGTCGATTGTCGAGGCCCACGACGGCAAGATGTTCGTCGCCGCCAGCCCCGACGGCGGAGCTTCCTTTCGATTCACGCTGCCGGTTGGCGAAGAGTGATTTAGGATTTAGGATTTAGGATTTAGGAGTTAGGAGTTAGGAGCACATCCAAAACCCTAAATCTTCAGTCCCCAGTCCCCAGTCCCCAGTCCCCCAGCCGGTTCTGCGCCACGGCCGGTCATCATCCGTCTCGACTTCGCACCGTCTCCGCGGATAGAATCATGTCCGTGACTAATTCCACGACCAAAGACCTCGCCGATGAGGCGTCGCGCCTGCGTCGTCGACTGGCGAAAGTGCAGCAGCAGCCGTCCTCTTCCGGCAACGACTTGCCGCAGCCGGAGGGCGGCGAGCGATTTCTCCACCGCTGTTTGTTCGAGCTGCCCCTGCCCGTGATGGTCCATAGCGAAGACGGCGAGGTGCTGCTGATTAGCAAGGCCTGGACCGAGTTGACCGGATATACGCCGGAGGAGCTTCCCACGATCGACGCCTGGATTCGTCGGGCATTTGCGAGAGATCAACCGAGCATTCGTGCTGGCATCGCTGCTTTGTTCGAGCAACAGAAGCCCGTCCGCGAGCATGCGTTTCGCATCCTCACGAAGAGCGGGCAGCAGCGGCTGTGGGATTTTACGTCGACTCCGGTCGGCCGGCTTCCCGACGGACGACGGGCCGTGATCAGCATGGCGGTCGACGTGACAGATCGCCTCTCGGACGGCCACGCAGCGGAACCTGCCGCTGCGGACGATTTGAGTAGAAGCCAACACGCGGAGCGGACCACCGCTCGGCAATTGCAGCTCAACCAGATCGCCCGCGTCAACACCCTGGGGGAGATGGCTGCCGGGCTGGCGCACGAAATCAACCAACCGCTAGCCGCCATCGGCAACTATACGGCGGCTTGCCAGGATCTGGTCGCACAGACGCCGGAGCTTTCCGGCGCGCCGATCGCGGAGTATCTCCAAGAGATTTCGGAGCAAGTCTATCGAACCGGCCAGATCATTCGTCGGCTGCGGATGCTGGTGCGAAACTCGAATCCCCACCGTTCGACGATCGACATCAACTCGCTGGTCCGCGAAGTGGTCGAAATCGCGGCGGCGGATGCTCGACTCAAAGGCATCGAGTTGGCGCTCGAACTGGCCTCGGCGCTTCCCGCCGTGTGGGCCGATCGGATCCAGCTCGAACAGATCGTTTTGAATCTGATCCAAAACGCCATGGAAGCGGTCGCGACCTGTCCTGCCAAACGCGTCAGTATCTCGACGGCATGCCTTACACCGGCGGGTCTTGCTCGGGGAAGCGTGGAGGTGGCCGTTTGCGACAGCGGCGAAGGCATTGAAGTCGACGACGTCGAGCGCGTCTTCGAGCCCTTCTTTTCGACCAAGCCCCAGGGAATGGGCATGGGACTTTCCATCTGTCGGTCGATCGCCCTGGCCCACAACGGAAACATCACCGCCGAAAACAACACGGGCGGCGGCGCGACCTTTCGTCTGATGCTTCCGGTGGCGGATGGCTGATGGATCGGAGCCGCCGTGTCCTCACGGCGATGAATGCTAACGCAACGTACATCGCCCTGAGGACAGGGCGGCTCCGAAATCAAAAATCCTCACACGGCCACCGGCTCTTCGAGCTCGGCCGCCAGCCGCTTGCGGGCGACGTGCAGCCGGCGCTTGATGGTGCCGACCGGCGAAGCGAAGCGGTCGCTCATTTCCCGCAGCGACTGCCCGTCGAGGTAGAACGCCTCGAGCGCGCGGCGGTCCATCTCGCGCAGCCGGCCGAGGCCGTCGCGCACGCGCTGCCGCTCTTCGCGCGCCATGGCGAAGCTCTCCGGCGTGTTGCTGCCCGCGCAGGCCGACTCCAGAATCTCCGGATCGACCGAGTGGGCCTGCGGACGTCGAGTCAGACGATTGACCGCCATGTTGGCGGTGATCGATCGCAACCAGCCGCCGAATCGTTCCGGCTGACGCAGTTGGCCGATCTTCTGCATCGCCTGCATCAACACGTCCTGGCACAACTCGCTGGCTTCCGAAGCGTTCCGCAGCCGGCGCAGCGCCGTGGCGTAGACCATTCGCTCGAAGCGCACGGCCAGCCGGCCGAACGCGTCTCGGTCGCCAGTTTGGGCGGCACGAACCAAATCGGCGGTCGTGGGGGTCTCGATGGCGGTGCTGTCGAAGTATTGTGACATGGTTCTTTCCTCAGTGATTCTTTCCTTAACAGGCGAGTGTGCGAGCGCGCCGCAGGGTGCTCCAGCGATCTTGGGCGGCGAAGCACACGGTCCGGCTCGCAACGGGGCGAACCGTCAGTCGGCCGTGCGTCTCAAGCAGGTCTAACCAAGTTGTCCGATGAGTCGGACGGTTAGGCCGCTGGGACGATGCCGACGGGCCGCTGTTGCAGCCATAGCCGGCGCGACCGCGCTTCGAGGGCCAAGGAGCGCAAACTCCCTAGCGCCTCAATCGCGCAGAGCATGACCGGTTTCACCATGCGCACTGATATTGCGCAATAACCGGCCGCTCTGGCCACAGCGTTCCGAAACGTGGTGTTCCGAAACGTGGCGTGCCCAAAGTGCAGATGCCGTGCATCAAGACCCGCGCGCAGACGGTTGACGCAGATCGTACCGGTAGCGTCTTGGCAAATGCCCAAAACACGTGTGGCGGTCGTAGCGTTAATTGTCATACGCATGGCAGCGCTCCTGCGCTATTGCACGGCTGGAAAGAACGGAAAAAGCAACAAACGGGAACTCTTTCGCCGCCGGGCCGCGAGCCCCTCGGCAAACCTCCTCCCCGCAATACGTCACACTATAGCCTGTCTTACCACACCCGGCCGGTCAAGTCGAGCGATGTCGATAGACCAACCCCGGGCAAGGCTCCAAAACAGACCCTCTGCCCTACAGACGCAGCATCGGCCAAAAGGTTCGCACGAATCTCAAAAAAACTCGCATTCGGCCGAGAAGAGCCCGTTTCGATCAGGTTTTCCGACCGGTGGCCCTCCCAAACCGCCAGCCCTCCTCCGTCTGTGACAAGGAAAACCCCCAGATTGTTGAAGACTTGACCTTGCGGTGGTTTGGAGTTTACGCCGGTTTCATTGTGCCGAATCGCCGAAGGATTTTTAACTAGCCCAGGCATTTATGCCTGGGCTAGTTAAATGTTACGTGACTGCGGCTACTGAACCGTTTTTGATTCCGACGAGCGATCAAGTAGGAAGCGGCTGAAAAGTCGCCCTAAGCTGCACCTCAGATGCCCGCGTTGCGCATCGATCGCCTGCGACGTTCCGCAAAGAGGATTTTGATCGGGGCAATCGTACTGACACGAGAATCATCAGACTCTACCTCTTCTCAATTTTTCAACGCGACGAGGGCCGGCGGGCGACACCGATTCTGATCTGCCGGTCGGCTTTGGCGGTCTTGCCCGATACCGCGCGGCGGGGCGATGCTTGGGCCGGCCGGGAAAAATACCGGCGATTGAAGATTTCAGGATCGAACGGGTCGCGAGGGACAAAACTGCTTGCCGCGACGCGCCCGGAACGATTCTCCGCGGTCGGTGGTGTCCCTGGCGATGACGAGGCACCTTGGTCTCTTGCGGGCTTCTTGCTTGACTGGGTCGCTTTCGCCAATGGAACATTTTCCGGTCGATCGATGACTTGAAGCAGCGGGCCGCTGGCCTGTGCAACCGTCTTGGGCTTCGACGCGACCGAGCCAGAGAGGTCGGCCCGCGCAACGCCGTAAACCCAGCCGGCCAGCCGCCGATACTGCGACTGTTTTCGATCTGCCAGCGGCGCCTTCTGGCTGCCGCCGTGCGGTTGGCTGGCCAGCGTCAGCAGCTTGCTGAGCTCCGGTTTCTCGCGATCAACGAATTGCAACACCGCAAACAGATTCGCCTGCGTGACGCGATGATCGAGCGGGCGGCCCCGCTGGAGTCGCCGCACCTGAAAGTTGCCCGCTCCGGAGCGTCCGTGGCAGCTTACGCAGCGGTTCAGTAGCAACGGCTGAACGTAATGGGTGAACGATTCCAGAGCGCCGCGAGGAAGGCCCTTGATCGTCTCGGCCAATTGCGCGGCGGTGGGACGCGAGGAGTTTACCTTGGCGGGCGCCGCGGGCTTTAATGGCGGGCGCAGCGACTGTTGAAGCTGCTCGTACAGCCGGCGCGTCATCGGATGATTCGGTCGGAGTTGGTCGGCGGCGGAAAGCTCTGCGGCCGCCTGCCGCGTAAGACGATGCTGCAAACACCAAGCGGCCAATGCACGACGATCTTCGGCGCTGTTGGGATCGGTCGCGACCCGTTTGAACCGATAGGCTTCGTTCATATCCAGAAAAAATCTTTCCGCCTGATCGACCGGCACCTGAATCTCGCCCGTCTCGCTGGCCACGAAGTATCGCTGCCCGACGCGCGAGACCCGACCTTGCAGCACACTCCCGTTGCGCAGCAGCAACAGCCCATCGCGCGGCTGGAGGCCATCGCCAGCCTGGAGCAAACCAAGCGGCAGGAGTGTGGCGGCGACGATCAAGGGCGTGATGAGGCGGCGAGATACCATGGCGGCGGAACAGTAGGACAACGCGGCCAGACGGTCAAGACCGGATACGAGGCGATTGGCAGGCGGCGAATCATCTGGCAATTTGACTGATCTCATTACCAGGGCTAGGCTTATGTGCCATGGAGAACCCTTTCAAATCGCCGAAAACCATCGAAAACGCCGCGGCCGACTTAACCGAGCGGCCGCTGCCTGCGTGGCTCGATTCCTATCGCTGGACGATCTATCTGCTGCCCTTTATGGTCTTCACGGTGGTGCAGACCATGGAGCCGACGCTCAGCGACCACGGCTCCGAGTTTGGAACCATGGTGCTGGGAATCACCTACGAACGTTATCCGCTCGTCTATTCGGCCAAAATCGCGCTCACGCTGCTGGCCATGCTGTTGGTGCTGAGGGGCTACCGGACGCATCCGTTTCGCGTCAGCCTGCTGGCGCCGGCCGTTGGCGTGGTGGGAGTGATCGCCTGGATCGGGCTTTGTCATCTGGGGCTCGAGGCGAAGCTGCTCGCGCCGCTGGGGCTCGACCGGTTCTTGCCCGGCGGCGAACGGCCCGGTTACAACCCGCTCAAACACCTGGCAGATACTCCTGGCTGGGCTTGGGGCTTCCTGGCGATTCGATTCTTCGGCCTGGCGGTCGTTGTGGCCATTATCGAAGAGTTTTTTCTGCGCGGCTTTGTGCTGCGATTCGTCGTCGCCCAAGACTGGTGGAAGGTGCCCTTCGGAACCATCACGCCGTTGGTCGCCGTGCTGGGCACCGCCATCCCCATGGCCATGCACCCGGGCGAGTTGCTGGCGTCGCTGGTGTGGTTCAGCATGATCACCTGGCTGATGATGCGAACTCGCAACATCTGGGACTGTGTCGTCGCCCACGGCGTGACCAATCTGCTGCTGGGTATCTACGTGGTCAAGTTCGACCAATGGCAGTTGATGTGATCGCCAGACGCGCCGGCTGACCGCGAAGTTTTTCTGATCGTTGCAATCGGCCGTATCTTGCCGTATTGCCCGCCCGCAGCACTGTTTTTGAGCGGCAGCGGCCGCTAAAGCGGGTAGAGTTACTTGCGGCACCGTTTTCCGGGTTGGCCATCAGGGTGAGCCGCAAGGCGCTAGCCGCGGGTTTTGTGCGGGAAAACGTAACATGAATTCACCGGCGGCTAGCGCCTTGCCGCTCAGAGTAAGTGTCATCGGGCGCTAGCCCCTGGTTCTTACCGCAACCACCTCATCGAAAAGCAGGAACACATGACGATCTTTTCGGGTTCACACGTTGGCGGCGCGTTGACTCTGGCGGTGTTGCTGGCGGCGGCCACTTTCTCGACCGCCGACGAGCCGGCCAGGCCTCCGCGAGACACGTCGCAGCATCCGCTCACGTCGACCATTCGCTACGCGACGTCACGTTACGATTACATCCGTGAGAATGTGCGAGATTATTCCTGTCTGTTGATCAAGCGCGAACGGATCGACGGCGAGCTGCAGGAGTATCGATACCTGCGCACCCTGGTGCGGCGAGAGCAAATTCGGGGCGGTCGCGTCATCAAGCCGATGGCCGTCTTCATGCAGCACATGGAGTCCGGCAAACTCAAAGGGCGACGGGTGTTGTACGTCGAGGGTCAGAACGACGGCAAGCTGTTGGTTCGTAAAGGAGGCAGCGGCGCTTTCAATTATCTCAAGCTGAAAATCGACCCGCATGGCGCCGCCGCGCGGCGAGAAAGTAACTATCCCATTACCGACGTCGGCCTCGGCAAGATGATCGAGCGGCTGATCGAGCGGGCCAAGGACGACATCAAGCACGATCCCACGGCGGCCAACACGCAAGTTTCGCATTTCCGCAACGCGAAGGTCAACGGCCGGGTCTGCACGCACATTCGCGTCGTTCATCCCAAACGCGGCGAAGGGCTCGAATTCCATCGCGCCAGCCTGTACGTCGACGACGAGCTGCATGTGCCGATTCGCGTCGTGGTCTATGGCTGGCCCACGCGCCAGGGTGAAGATCCTCCGCTCATCGAAGAATACACCTACGTCGATCTGCGATTGAACATCGGCCTGACCGATGCCGACTTCAGCAAAGCGAAACTCGATACCAAGCCCAACCGCCCCGTGACCACGCCCGCCAGCTTGCCGCGATAGGGCGTGCGATTCATCAGCCGCAGGGCGCTAGCCCCCGGTTCTGGTCGCGATCTGTCCAAACTGTGAGCGGCAAGGCGCTAGCCGCCGGTGAATCTACGTTACGTTTTTCGACACAAAACCCGCGGCTAGCGCCTTGCGGCTCACCCTGACGGCGGCCAAAGTAAGCGGCATTGGGCTAGCGCCCCGCGGCTGATTGGCCGACTGTTTTCCCTGTCATCAATGCAACCCGAAACGCAGCGGCCCCAGCAGGCAGCCCGGCGTGTACGAATTCAGCTCGCCGGTGATCGCCTTGTCGACTTCGCCCTGGAACCGCGCCGGATCGATCTTCGCGGCTTCTTCCCACTGCCGTCGCGCCTCGAGCGGACGGCCGACGAGTTGATAATGGAGGCCGAGTTGAAAGCGAAAGTGAGCCTCGGCGTCGGGAAGCTGTTCGATCGCCCGCAGATACACGGCCTCGGCCTCGTGGAATTTCCGTTGCTGACCGGCCACCGCGGCAAGCGCATCGTAGGCGGTGCGGAGGTGCGACGGTTGCTCGTGAGTTTCCGCAAGCCTGGCGGCCTGGCGATACCGGCGCTCGGCTTCGCTCCAGTCCCGTTCATCGTAGTAGGTCTGCGCCATTAGCAACGCTGCCGCGGCGTCATGCTCGGCCAAATCCGACAGCTCCGCCCGAGCCCCCTCCACATCTCCCAGCGCCCGTTGAGACAGGGCGATCTGATACTGCGTCGCCGCAGTCGGTTTTTCCCGACGCAATCGCGCGACCTCCGCCACGAGCGCCTCAATCTGTTCGGCCCAGTATTGCCGTGCCTCGATCGGGCGAACGAGCGAGCCGCCCTCGACGACCCTCACCCGCTGGTGTGAGGCCCCCACGTCGCAAATCGGTTCGAGTGACTCGAGCGCCTGGACCAGCCGCCCCTGCCCAAGCGCCGCGTTGACCTCGTCGATGCGCCGCCGGACCACGTCGTCCAGGTACATGCGCGGCAGCACCACGGCGATCGCAACCGCCACCATCGACAGCCCCGCCATCCGACGCGGTTTTAATTCTCGCGGCTCGTGCTGCTCCTCGCGGCGCTGCAATGCGAGCAGCGTCCAGGGCAGTTGTAACGCCAGGAGCCACAGGATGCGAACGACCATTAGCAGCAGGCCACCGACTTCCTGCTGCCTCAGACGCGCAGCGAACGAGCCGCCGTAATGAAACGTCAGCCACCCGAGCAGCAGCCCTGCCGGTACGAACAATACGACCGCCCAGCGTTGGCGCAGCACGGGCCATAGCGCGCAGGCAGCGTGTGCCGCGATCACCGCAAGCGGCAACGTCGCCAGCGCGTGAACCAAGATCACCGCCGACCAGCCGAACGGGGCGATGGTCTGCTCGCCTCCGGCCAGCACAAGGCTCAGCGCGGCGGCGGCAAAGGCCAGCGATAACGCGATGATTTGCTGCATGATTTCGTCCTTATTCCTTCGCTCCGACCGCCTCGCCCGCGGGCATCTGTGCCTCGAGTGCTTTGGCGGTCTCTGGGCGGCGCAGCTTCCAGATCATGCCATCGTAGGCGAAGTGTAGCGTGGAAACCCAGAGGTTGACGCCGATCCACAACTCCCGAACGGTCGCGCCCACGTACTCGTCGCTGAGCACCTTCGTGAACAGTCCCAGGCAAATCATAAAGCCGGCCATCACGCCGATCCAGTGTCGGGCCAATTGCTGAAAAACGCCCGGCGTGCCGCTGTGCTGGCGCCGACGGGCGTAGTGGGTGATGATGGCAAAATACTCCACCGAGTGAAACAACGTGGCCCCGAAACCGAGTCCGAGAATCCACCGCGACAGATCGGCCACCTCGGCCGATGTGAGGGCCGCCGCCGCCAATAGCCCGCCGTATAGCAGGCAGACGCTGCTCAAGTAGGCCAGCTTTGCGGGGCGTCGCTGTGGACGGTCGGACAGTTCCACCGCCAGCATTACCGCCGGAACCGTCAGCATCGCGCAGTCTAATATCCATTGATACGAGGCACCGCCCACGACGTAGCCTTCGATCCAACCGAAGACCCACGGCAGCGGGCGCAGCATGGCGTAGACGATGAACGTACGCATGGCCCAGACTTCGAGCCAGCGCCGCCCGACGCCGCTCTTGCGTGAATAGATGCGCAGGATGCCGGAGTGTTGCGAAGCGAAGTGCCAGGCATTCCACAGATGGTTGATCAGCACCAGGCAAATGAACGTCTCGCTCGACGCCTGCGCGATCGCAATCGCCATCAGCGCCACCGCGGCGATCAACAAGAACCAGCCGGTTCGCCCAGCCCGACGATCTGAGTCGGTCGCCACCAGCAGCAGCGTAATCCAGCGGTGCGGCGTGGTGATGAAGTGAATTTGCCAGTATTCAATGTCCAGCGTGTCGCCGCAGAGCAGAAACGCCGGCACCGCGATCAGCAGCCAAGTGACATTGGCAAAGAACAGCAGATCGAACGCGGGCGAAACAAGCCAGTCGGCGCGGGGATGCTGTGGAAGACGGGACATGGCTCTGGAAAAGAAAGTGCGAAGCGTAAGCGGAACGGCGCTAGCCGCCGGTATTTGTGCATAACCGAGGCTAGCGCCCCGTCGCTCAGCAACATAACACAAACGGACCCATCCGCTCCAGGGGCGAATGGGTCCGTTGGGTTGCCGAGGATGCACGCTACGATCCCCGGGATTGCGCCCGGAGGTCGCACGCGGTTCAGCCGCTGGTGGGATAGGTCACTCTTGGTGTTCCTCGTCGCCCGGATCCCCACCGGCGTCGAGGAAATCGTTGCCGGCTCCGCCATGCAAGATGTCGGCCCCCAGGTCTCCGTACAAGAAGTCATCGCCGGCGTCACCGAAGATCAAATCGTCCTGGGTGCCTCCGCGGATCGTGTCAACGCCATCGCCACCGTACAGCATGTCGTTGCCGGCGTCACCGTTGAGCGTGTCGTCGCCGTCCTCGCCGTAGAGCGTGTCGGCGCCAGCCCCGCCGCTGAGTATGTCATCACCCGCTCCTCCGTAGAACACGTTGTCGCGCGTGTTCCCGGTGATGTCATCCGCCAAAGTCGTTCCAGTCACGTTCTCGATGCCCGTGGTGCTGCTCAAATTGATCGAAAGCATGTTGAGGACGAGTTCTTGCAGCGTAGCGTCCGAGATGTCGAGCAAGATCCCTCCCGCGGTAAAGCCGGAAAAATCGAGTGTGTCGGTGTCGGCATTGGCCGCTTCGTAGATGGTGTCGGTCCCCAAATTGGCCGAGCCTTCGAAATGGTAGACGTCGTTATCCGCGCCTCCGTCGAGCGAGTCGTCGCCCGCCTCACCGTGAAGAAAGTCGTTGCCTGCGCCGCCGGCGAGCGAATCATTGCCGTCTCCACCGTAAAGGTTGTCGTCGTCGGCGTCCCCGCTAAGATAGTCGGCGCCGGCATCTCCATAAAGGGTGTCGCTTCCGTCACCGCCGTAGAGGTAGTCGTTGCCGCTGCCTCCGTAGATCGAGTCGTTGCCGGCATTGCCCATGAGCGTGTTGTCGCGCGAGTTCCCGGTGATGGAATCGCCGCTGGACGTTCCGTTCACGTTTTCCAGGCTCGTGTCGAAGCTGAAAGCCAGCGACAGCTTACCGGCCAGGATCACCTGAACACCAGGATTCGAGAGGTCGATCGAGATTGCTCCTGAAGTAAAGTTGGTAAAATCGAGCGTGTCGGAGTCGACGTTGGCCGCTTCGGTGATGGTGTCGGTGCCCAGGTTGCTCGATCCGCTGAACACGTAGGTATCGCTGCCGCTGCCGCCGTTAAGCGCGTCGTTGCCTTGGCCGCCGGTGAACGTGTTGTTGCGGGTGTTCCCGGTGATCGTATCCCCGCCGGTCGATCCGATCACGTTCTCCAGGCCCGTGGAGTTGCTGAAATCGAGCGACAGGAAGCCGGCCAGGACTTCCTGGCTGTTAGCATCCGAGAGGTCGACCGCGATCCCTCCCGCCGTTACGCCGGAGAAATCGAGCGTGTCGGAGCCGAGATTGGCCGCTTCGTAAATGATGTCGGTCCCCAGATCGGTACTTCCCCAATACCAGAAGGTGTCGTTGCCGTCGCCGCCGTCAAGCGTGTCGTCGCCGGCGTCGCCGATGAGATTGTCATTACCATCGCCGGCGTCGACGTAATCATTTCCATCGCCGCCGTAGACCCAGTCGTCGCCGTCCTCGCCGTAGACGTTGTCGACGCCGTCCTGGCCGTCGACGGCGTCATCGCCGGCACCGCCGTACAGGTAGTCGTTGCCGCTGTCGCCGTACATCGAGTCAGCGCCGGCATTGCCCATGAGCGTGTTGTCGCGCGAGTTCCCGGTGATGTAATCGCCGCTGGACGTTCCGTTCACGTTTTCCAGGCCCGTAGAACTGCTCAGATTCAGCACCAGCAGACCGAAGTCGACCGTCTGGTTGCCAGTCGTCGCCAGGTTGATCGAGATTCCCCCCGCCGTCCAGCCGGTAAAATCGAGCGTGTCGGAGTCGACCGAAGCCGCTTCGGTGATGGTGTCGGTGCCCAGGTTGCTCCCGCCGGCAAACACGTAGGTGTCGCTGCCGCTGCCGCCGGCAAGCGTGTCGTTGCCGCTGCCACCCTCAATCGTGTCGTTTCCATTGCCGCCGGTAATGATGTCGTTGCCCGCTCCGCCGTTGATCGTGACGTCGAAACTACCTAGGTTGCTATTGACCGTAATTGTGTCATTGCCGTCCTTGCCATTGATCGTAATTTTGTCGATCGTTGCGAACAATCCCGTAAACTGAACCACGGAGTTGACCAAGACCTCCAGGAAGGCGCTATTGACACTGCTGAGTCGCACAATGATCGTGTCGTCCGTCGAGACGTCGCCATCGTCGCCGTTGACGATCAGGGCGTTGGCATTGGTGGCACTGTTAAAGGACACACTTGCAGTGAGTGCTTCCAGGTCCGTCCCACCTTGCCCGCCTCCGGCGACGCGGCTGGACCACAGACCATGCGCCGTCCCGTCGTGAACCGCCAGCCCGATGTACTCAAGGTAGTCTCCGCCGTATCCGCCACCTTCATCAGACGTTGCCGTGCTGATGTTTGACGTTACGAAGTTAGACCCTCCGTCCGTGCTCGTAGCCAATCGCACGTGAACATCATCGTTACCCGATCCCTGATCACCGTCGGAAGTGTAATAAATCACGTTGACGGTGCCGGTCGTTTGATCGACGTCGACCCAGGGCAAAAAATCGGTTCCGGTCGAATCCTCCACGTTGCCCGGGTCGCTACCCAGACTGGTCCACGTGGTGCCGTCATTGTCTGACGAGGTAAGAAATACATCGAAGTTGTCGGTTTCGGTACAATCATCGCAGTCGTCGACAAATGTTATGTACAGCCGGCCGTCGTAGGTTCCGCCGCTACGATCGACGTCCAGCACCGGTCCATTGAAAATGCCCCGCTGGGGCTGTCCTGGCACCAACGTGTTGAAGAGGGTTGTCTCGACCGTTCGCACGGTCACGTCAGTCCCGAAATCGTTGCCAGCATCGAACAGGCCGTCGGTGTCCACGTCGAACAGGATCGTGCCGGCGTTGATGTCATGCCAGGAAACGTACAGTTCTCCGTCCGGGCCGACGGCGGGATCGGCAAACAGATTGCCCACGTCCGTGCCACTGATGGAAGCATCGTTGATGATCACCGGCGTGGTGAAATCCTCACCGCCGTCGTTCGATCCGGCCACCACGATGCGCTGGTCCACGTTTGGCTCTTCAACATTTTGCGTGTACGCGACATACACCACCTGGTCGCCCGAGCTGGGGTCATCTCCGTCCACGCCGGTTGCCAGATGCCACTTATCCACTCCCGGAACTGAGGTGTTTTCTTGCACGTCCACATAAAAGAAGGACCCACCGTTTGCGACACTCCCCGCCTCGAACGTCGCTCCGCCGTCCGTACTGTGCGCCACGACGAGCGTCGTATCCGTGCCGTCGTTATGGCCGTAGGCGATGTATAGAACTCCGTCGGCGTCGAATGCGATCGCCGGATCGAACCGCAGGTTGGTGTTGTCCAGGCCGTCATCGGTGCCGTTGGTGCCGTCGTCGATTGTCGTGGTGCTCCACGTCGCACCGCCATCGGTGGTGTAAAAGACGTCGATTTCCTTTAAATCGTTGATGTTGTGACTAAAGCCGGCGAGGTTCAAAGGGTTCGTCGGGTTCACGTCCAACGTCATTTCACTTTGGTGAACGGTCGACTCATTGCTGACATTGATGTTCGTTCCGCCGACGATCGCCTGGGTTCCGCTGAAGTCAAGTGACACGGACAGCAGCGTGCGATCCTCCAAAGGCTCCAGTTTTAGGCGAACGCGACGATCCGCCGGCGAGCGAGAGGTTGTTGTGAACGCACGTCGTCCGATATGATTCCAGAGTTTTCGCAACATGATCTTCTCCTCGTGAAGGGATGCCGTAAAGAAACTATGCTAGCCCGCTACATTCAACCAACCTGGCGCGACTGTCTCACTGGGCTTTCACTTGCCTTGAGCCTCAAAGCGATCCAGGGCCGCTGAAACCAGAATAAACTCTTTCCTACGCACCGCTACGGAAGCGCTACGGAAGCCAAGGGGAAGGCAAGGGGAAGGCAAGGGGAAGCCAAGCATCGTAGGCCGCGGCGATTGCGGCGCCGCGGCCAGCCGTCGGGCGACGGGCGCGACCAACGGTCGCGGCTTTATGGGTTGATTGCGCCGCGGCCAGCGGGCGGCCTACGGGGCTGATGGAATCGTTGGATCTCG
>JADFKK010000121.1 GCA_022564995.1 Planctomycetota bacterium
GCCGCTTCACCCAAGGCCGCCTGCGCCGGTGGACGGCGAATGAGCCCGTTCCGCCTCTGTAAGTCAGCGTTTCTGGCTCGGGGAACGCACCGAAGCAGGAATGGCGCTAAGATGTACGGAATGAGGCGTCACTTGATTTCTTCGTGCCAAACCTCTTGGCGCAGGCTGATAGCGTTTGAGGCGACAAATCGAGCAGAAGGGACCGCACAGGACATTGGCCGACAAGAAGATTCGTCGGTGGTCGGATGGGCGCCGCCAGGGTGATCGAAAATCAAACAACATTTTTTGATCCGAGACGGTTTCCGTAAAACCGTCGAGCTGAACGGCATCGGTCAGCGGATGGCAGCTCAACCTGCCCCCAAATCCGACATGAAAGTCGGATTTGCCACCATTTCGCGTCTTTGTTGTGGATCGAGTGGTCTCTGATTCTACCGGCTTTGGCTCAGGGTCGGTAGAATGGCTGTTTACGATGTAATGCCTGGCCGCTGACCTCGAATGGGTCGTGGTGGCCGTGGGACACAACCAAAGATGAATCTGAAACAACTTGCGGAGGTTCGATCGATGAAAACAGGGCTGTGCGTTTCGCTGGGAATTCTAGTCGTTTGCGTCATCGCAACTGACGCCGCCGCAGGAAAGAAATCAGCGGAGCCGAAGCGAGATTCTCAAATGCTCGTTGAACCGGCGCAGTTACAAAAAAAGCTAGATCATACGACCCTGCGCATTCTCGATGTACGCTCAATGGAGGAATACAGCAAAGGTCACATTCCCGGCGCTGTGCGGGTTGATGTCGGCGACTGGAAGACTCTGGCAATAGCAGACGGAGGACTTCACGACGTGAAAGGTTGGGCAGAAAAACTTGCACCGCTAGGAATCACATCCAAGTCGCATGTTGTTGTTCACGGTGGTCGTCTTACCGATGCAGCCCGCATCTGGTGGCTTTTGAAATACGTCGGCGTGGAAAACGCTTCACTCCTGAATGGCAGTTGGGAATCGTGGGCGAAGTCAGGCCGGCCTGCGGAAACCTCGACGCCCATGGTAGTGAAGACCGAATTCACGCCCAAGTTTCAGGCTGACCGACTGGAGGAGATCGATTCGCTAAAGAAGTCGTTGAAGTCAGACAAGATCAAGGTCGTCGATGCTCGTAGCGACCGTGAATTCGCTGGCGGTCGCATTTCTGGTTCCGCACATCTTGAATGGAAGGAGCTTCTTGCCGAGGACGGTCGCTTCAAAACGAAAAAGCAATTGCAGCAGCTACTCCGCCGGCAAGGAATAATGCCCGATGAGACGGCGGTGTGTTACTGACAATCCGGTGGACGAGCCTCGGTTGAGGCTTTTGCTCTGGAGCTTGCTGGCTATCCTAAGGTCAAAGTGTTCGTGCGAGGCTGGTCACAATGGGGCAGCGATTCCGATGCGCCAAAAGAGAAATAGGCTTCAGGCTGTGGCGGTTGATCGGGCGATGGGGGAAGATTTGGAATCGACGCTGGTTAGACGTAAGCCGGCATTCGTTCGTCGTCGCAGGTAGGTTGCGGGTGAGAGCGGGCTTGAAAGCAGCCAGGCGTCATGCTTCGCCTGTCCTTCGTTTTGGGAACCGGCGATTCCACAAACTACAGACGGCTCGAACTGGTGAATCGCAAGACACAACTTATCGTCATCTGGTGTCTCGTCGGCGCGGCGCTGGGCGTGCTGGCGGTTCCCTTGCCGGATCACTATCGGGCGCCGTGGATTGCGAAGCTGCTGGACCTGGGGCATCTGCCGTTGACGGGATTGCTGACTCTGGGGCTGTGGTGGTTTTCGGGATGGAAAATCGGATGGGCCTTTCTCGTGGCAGCCAGTTTGACCGCTGCCGCGGAATTGGCCCAGCCGCTGTTTGGGCGGTCGGCAAGTCTCGGCGATGCCGCGCGAAGTGTGCTTGGCGGCCTCGTCGTCGTCGCGGCATTGAGCCGCCTGCCGGGTCGCACCATGGCGCGGCGAGCGATGCTGCGGACAACATTGGTGATAAGCCTGCTTACCTGGCCGATGATCGACGCCGGGCCGGTGCTCCTCGACGCACAGCGTGCCTATCGTTCTTTTCCCATGTTGGCTGAGTTTCGGGGTCGCTCAGAGACCCGGCGATGGTATATGGGGCGCTGTCAGCTTCGGCAAGTCCGGCTGAAATCACTCGACGAGGCGTGGGCCGGTCGACTGACGGTCGAAGCCGACGGCACCAACGATGCGGACGTGATCCTCTTTCCTGTTGTGGGCGACTGGTCGGGCTATCGCCATCTACACTGCGAATTCTCGCTTACAGACGAACCCGCAACCATCCTGCTGTCGGTCCGCGACGGTCGACGTGTTGCCCCTCCGCAAGAGCGTTTCGACTTGCGGCAGCACTACAACATTGGCTATCACCGGGTCACGATCGACTTGGAAGCTCTTGCCCGGGGCGATGAGTATGCGCCAATCGACTTAACCCGCGTGCAGAGTTTCCACTTTGTCGTTCAAAACATGCGGGCATCGCAAAGCGTGCTGATTCACCGCGTTTATCTCGAATAGCGTTCGCAAGTAAACAGCGATTCACGGCGCGAGTGAATTGCACTCGCTGAATGCCGTTGCTTACCTTGCGAAGAAACGTGATGGAGCGTCTCCGTCGCCAGCCAACACCCAATCACCGGCCCTCAGAAACGCTCTGAGGTGTTGGTCGTTCGACAACTTGGTCGCGTCGCCGGCGGATGGTAACTCGGCGGCGCTTCACTTTTTTCTTCGACGCGAACAGCCGCAGCTAATCGTGTTTCCGGTTGTAATGTGGACCTTCCTTACGGTGTGTTTTTTGCCACAGTCGCATCGACACACTACATTTGGATTGGTCCCTTGCCCTCTCCGATCCTTTATCACAGTAAGAAGACCGAATCGTTTTCCGGTTAAGTCAATGAAAGGCGGCATCGTCAACCTGGCTTTCTTCGTGCTGCGGGCGTCGTTGTCTTTTCAAGCGATTTCATGGCGCAACTCAACATATTCATGCTCGGAACGATAGCTTGGGTACGCATTCGGCGAGCAAATTGAAATGGGAACGATACTGCACCACGAGCCCGCCACCGTAGTTGTCGCAGAAGTCTTTTCGACGGATCTTAGACCAATCCTCGGGCCGCGTGAATTTTAACCGCTTGCCCAGCCACGCGACGTATCGCAACCGGTTCTCGGGTTGCTCCCAGAACCCTTGAGGCACGCTTGCAAATTTCCATTCGTACCACGTTCGCCTTAGATCGGCATCCCGGACGACTGCTATTGGCGAGTCGCCAAACATTCCGAGCAACTCTTTACCGTGGTTCCGCCTGAAATCCGTTCCGATGACACCGTACCAGTCGCTTGGACGCACAAAGCCGAGCCTCGTCGCCAACCAGCGCATGTAGCGTATTCGGTTTTTCCTGTTCTGCCAGAAGCCCAGCGGCGTTGTGCTGAAAAGCCACTCCTTCCAATCGTAGTTTGGCCTGTAATCCATCACGGCCGCCGAGACCGAACTGTTGTAGTGATTCAAGAACGCACGGCAGTTGTGATCTTGAAAATCCTGATTGGTCACCCGATACCAATCCGCCGTGCGGCGAAAGCCCAGTTGTTTGCCCAGCCACTTCATGTAGCGTTGTCGGTTCTTGCGGTCCCGCCAAAAGTACCGAGGCGATATGCCGAATAACCATTCCTTCCAATCGTAGGCTGGAAAAAACTCCATCACTGCGGCGACAGATGAACTGCCCCAATGATTCGCCAGGACGCCGCCGCCGTGGTTCTGTTTGAAATCGTCGGTAGTGACCTGATACCAATCCTCGGGATTGCTGTATCCAAGCTGCTGCCCCAGCCAGAGCATGTAGCGGCGGCGATTGGTCAACAACGTCCAGAAGCCTTTCGGCACGATTGACTCAGTCCAGACAGGTTCTTGGCTTCGCCGTTTTGACGGTTTCCTTGATCGAGGCATAATTCGTTGGGAGATCGGTGATGTTCGGGTTGCGAAATCATGCTTCAAGCGAACTTGCCAGCATCGACCAAGTTTCCATTCTAAGCAAGAACCGTGACCCTTTCAATGCGCCAGAGCTTCTCGGGTGTGCTAATTTGAAACAGCGATGAGGCGTCTGAATCAACGCTGGTTAGACGCAAGCCGGCATTCGATGGTAACTCAACGGTGACGTCGGTGCCGCTCGGTTCGACGACGATAGTTTGATTGAGGCGACCCCTCACCAGAATGGTCGTTTCATCGCTGTCCACCGAACTCAGTAGTAGCTGGCAAACCGACATCATGGTAGCCTGATGGCGCTTTGGGCAGACCTGTATTTCAAACTTGGAGTATCGAATGAGTATTCGCTTGCTTGTCGCCGACGACCACCCGATGGTTCGGGCCGGCATAAAGAAGATGATCGAGGGCAAGGACATTAAGATCATTGCCGAATGCGCCGACGGTGTAGAGGCCGTCACGCAGACGCTCAAAAAAAAGCCCGACGTCGTGCTGATGGATATCCGCATGCCGGAGCGCGATGGACTGAACGCCCTGGGGCGAATCAAGATCGAAAACCCCGACATGCCGGTCGTGATGTACTCCGGCTTCGACAATCCGACCTATATCGCCCGGGCCGTTGCACTGGGAGCCAACGGTTACTTGATGAAGAATTGCTCAGCCAAGGATCTGATCTCGGCGATCAAGACGGCGGCCAAAGGAGAGGATACCTGGACACGCACCGAGTTGCGCCGCGTGACCGGAGCGCTGGCCACTCCGCGACCTGGGATCAGCCTGGAAGTACCTTTAACGCAGCGCGAGATTCAGGTCGTGCGGCACATCTGCGACGGCATGTCCAACAAGCAGATCGGTGACGAGTTGGAAATTAGTTACGAAACGGTCAAGGAGCACGTTCAGCACATTCTGCGTAAGATCGGCGTGAACGATCGCACGCAAGCCGCCGTGTGGGCCTTGCGGACCGGGGTGGTCAGCTAGACGATCCGCTTTTTGGGGATCTATGGACGGGGTGCGCTTTGCGGCGCTCAATCCGTTGGCGACCTGGAGACGGGTTATCGCTGACCTACGCCCTGTCAATCCACAAGAGCCAGGTCACGCACAGTCACGTCACGATTGTTGCACGTTTTCTTGAGGAGTTACGGTAATGAAACAAGGTACGATCAAGAAGTTGACGGACCGGGGCTTCGGATTCATCGACACGGGAGGTGGGGACTTGTTCTTCCACATGTCTGCTCTACAGAACGCGGAATTCGAGGATCTCAAAGAGGGGCAGGTGGTGGAGTACGAGGACGAGGACAGTCCCAAGGGGCGAAAGGCAACGAGCGTGACGGTCGTCTGAGCGGCGCCGGTTCGGAAGGTAGACGGCGGCCGCTATTGAACCGCACACGGTGCAGGGCGGATCATTCGGGCTGGCCCGTTGCCGTGTCCGTCGAAGCACCTTCGGGCTGCTGCGATTTTTCTCGCTGGATCCTTTCGTGGACTTCCTTGCGATGCACGGGCATCTCTCTAGGTGCCTCAATCCCCAGTCGCACCTTGCCGCCGCTAATCTCCACCACCGTGACAACGATGTTGTCGGCGATCACGATTTGTTCTCCGAGTTTTCTTGACAGGATGAGCATGTTCTTGTCTTTGCGGGCGATTGCATCACGGGCGAGTTATGACCGACTTAACTTCCATTATACCTTAGGTGACGCCGGGCATGGGTCAAGATGTTCGTCGTGGTGGGATGGCCAAGGAGCGGCTTCCCCATCTCACCCCAAACCCAACGCCCCAGCTTCGCCCCTGTTGCACGAACGGCAGCCAACCCGACTCAGAACACGTCGGGAATCAGCGGCCCTCAGAATCGCTCTGAGGCGCTGGCAGTTCTTTGACAACTTGGTCGCGTCGCCGGCGGATGGTAACTCGGCGGCGCGTTGATGCAAAACGAGCCGGGGCGGCTGGTGACCGGCCCGGCTCGGAGGTGGTTGGGGTGGAACAAAAAAAGCCGGCACCCGAAGGCACCGGCTTTGGTCTGCGGATTTCAAATCCGTGATGCGGTAGTCAAGCTGGCCGTCGTCTCCGTCGCCGGTAGAAGCTCAAGCCGAGCGTGGCTCAAAGTCGCCGGCGGATGGTAACTTGGCGGCGCGTGGGGGCGATGGTTAGCGGCGGCGGCTAACGGCCAATCTTGCAGTTTGGCAATGCCTGCTGGAGTTTCTTGACGCCTTCGTCCGTGACCTTGGTGCTGTTCAGGTTCAGCCATCGAAGACTCTTCAGCCCTTTCAGATGCTCCAGCCCAGCGTCGGTGACCTTCGTGCTGTTCAGGTCCAGTTCTTGAAGACTCTTCAGCCCTTTCAGATGCTCCAGCCCAGCGTCGGTGACCTTGGTGCTGTTCAGGTTCAGCCATCGAAGACTCTTCAGCCCCTTGAGGTGCTCCAGCCCAGCGTCGGTGACTTGGGTGTCGGTGAGGTACAGGACTAGAAGACTCGTCATCCCTTTCAGGTGCTCCAGTCCAGCGTCGGTGACCTGTGTGCCGGTGAGGTACAGGGTTTGAAGCTCGGTCAGCCCTTTCAGGTGCTCCAGTCCAGCGTCGGTGACTTTGGTGCTGGTGAGGTACAGGGTTTGAAGCTTGGTCAGCCCTTTCAGGTGCTCCAGTCCAGCGTCGGTGACCTTGGTGCCGGTGAGGTACAGGGTTTGAAGCTCGGTCAGCCCTTTCAGGTGCTCCAGTCCAGCGTCGCTGACATTGGTGCCGTCGAGATACAGTCGCTGAAGTTTGGTCAGCCTCTTTAGGTACACCAGTCCAGCGTCGGTGACTTTAGTGCCAAAAAGGTAGAGCTGTCGCAGCTCGGTCAGCCCCTTCAGGTGTTCTAGCCCAGCGTCGGTGACACTGGTTTTGTCGAGTCTCAGCGATCGAAGATTGGTCAGCCATTTCAGTTGGATCATGCCGTCATCGGTAACAGATGTTTCAGAGAGATCGACCCCTCCTGACTTGTCGAATTGCGCACCGAGTTTCACGAGAATCTGCCTGGCGCGGATGTTCGGATATTCGAGAATCTTCTTTCCTTGCGCCACACGACGGCGGTCTTGCGATTTCAGGATTTCTTTCGCGGCCGTCCGCACGGCATTCGCTGTGGCCCGATCGTCCGATGTCGAAAGCGCCAACAGAATCCCGAACGCTCGACTGCGGACCTCCGCCTGCTTGCTCTTTGTTGCCTTGAGTACCGCCGGTAGCGCTTTTAAGCCGGACTTGATCAGCCCCTTTGTAGCTTGCTCGCGGACTTTGAATTCAACGCTGTCGAGCTGCGAAATCCATTTGGCGATTTGAGAGTCTGGCTTCTGGCGTGCGTCTTCGCTGGATTCTTGCCCGCTGGCTGGCTCAGCCGAAACCATCGACGTGCCAACGGCAAGCGGCAACAACAACAGAATCAGCACCCTCAACGTTCGTTCGAGTTTCATGTCACACTCCTTGGATAATCCAAGCCGAGCCCCCGTGCATCATGGCTGTGCCGTGGCGAGATTGCAAGATACCGCCGACCTCGGGCGGTTTCCCCATCTCGGCCCCAAAACCGACGCCCCAGCTTCGCCCCTGTTGCACCAGCCGCAGGCAACCTGACTCAGAACACGTCGGGAATCAGCGGGGCTTAGAACGCTGTGGAACGTCGAAAACACCGCCAAGATTTGACGCCCCACGCCCCAATCCGCTAGAATCAAAGCGAGCCGCGAGGGTGCATCAACACCCGTCGCGGCCCTAACCACAAGCGACCCTAGCAGCAGGGCAGCATCATGGCTATCTGCCATTCTATTTGCGCATCGCGCAACGCCACAAGCGGAATCTCTGCGCTGGGTCCACGTCGTATTTGCGAGGGACCAGTATCTGTAGTTTCTTTTTCACGCTCTGCTGCGCATGGTCGTGCGGCGGGGCATTTTCAAGCAAGAGGAGTGAGAATCATGCGAGCCTGGCTATTCCAAGATCATCGGCAGAAAAATAAACTCGGCGACAAGACCCCGTGGTCGGTCGGCTGGGTCGACCCCGAGGGCAAGCGTCGGTCGAAGCGGATCGGCAGCAAGAGCATGGCGGAGAAAGTGCGACGCAAGCGAGAAGGCGAGTTGGCGGCCGGGACGTATGAGTCCGTTGCTCACAAGCCGTGGGACGTGTTCCGCAAAGAGTACGAAACGAAGGTCGCATCACAGACGGAACCCGGCTCTCAGATGTCAACAGGCATCGCCCTGGATCATTTCGAGCGCATCATCAATCCGCAGCGAGTGTCCGCGGTGAAGCCGGCGACGATCGACGACTACATCGCGAAGCGGCGGAAAGAGCGAGGACTGAAGAAAAACAGCAAAGTCTCCCCGGCGACTGTCAACAAGGAATTGCGCCACATCAAGGCGGTTCTCAGAGTTGCACACGAATGGGGCTATCTCGCCAAGGTTCCGAGGTTCCGCATGGTGCGCGAGCCAGAAAAGCTGGTGCGATACGTCACCGGTGAGCATTTCTCAGCCATCTATAAGGCGTGCGACGCGGCGACGCTTCCCAAGGCCCTGCCGTACCCGCCGTCCGATTGGTGGCGAGCGTTGTTGACGTTCAGCTACATGACGGGCTGGCGAATCAGTGAGCCGATGGCGCTGCGTCGTGACGATCTGGACTTGGATGCCGGCACCGCGATTACTCGACATGGCGACAACAAGGGCAAGCGAGACGACCTTGTGCCGTTGCACTCCGTCGTGGTCGATCACCTGCGCACGATCGCTTGCTTCGAGCCGGTCGTGTTCCCGTGGTATCACAACCGCCGGGGCTTGTGGTCGCAACTGTTGAAGATTCAGGAGAAGGCAGAGATTCACCTGCCCTGCCACGAGAAGCACGAGCACACGCCCTCTTGCTACGTGTACGGCTTCCACGACCTTCGCCGGGCGTTTGCCACGGTCAACGCCGAGACGCTCTCAGGCGACGCCCTGCAAAAGCTGATGCGGCACAGGAGCTATTCGACGACGCAACGGTACATCAACATGGCCGAGCACCTGAATCGGTCGGTCGAGACGTTGCACGTGCCGGAGGTGCTTAGAGTCGGGGCGGGTTAGCGTGGGGCCGGCTTGTCCGGCTCTTCGCCGGCTTCCGATTCGCCTTCTTCGGCAAACATGGCCCCAAAGCCGATCGGCCGCTTGGGCTCTTCTGGAGCGAGGCGCTTCAGGGCGGTTAGGAGAAACGAAAGCTGAGAGGTGTGCTGAACAAGAGAAATTAGCGACCCATCCTCCTTGACGCCCTCGAAGATAATTAGGTGTGGGTTCCAAAAGCCAACACTCTGAACATGAAAGACAATCTCTTGTCCGAATGAAACGAGCCGAACGCCGACTTCCTCCGTGTCGTCGAGGCGCTCGTCGAATCGCTCCATGATTGAGTGCAACCGCTCGCAGGTTTTAGCTGCCGTGCTCTCCATCGCGATTGCGCGAACGATCGCGTTGTCCGATGCGATTTGTTTGGACTCTCTCTGAAACTCCTGAAGCTCCAACTTCCTCGTTTGCTCGGCGCGCTTCATCGACAGCGCTCCCTCTTGGATGCGTGTAATGGCGCCATGGATGGGGTTTATTGGTACGCCGGCATTGGGTTTAATAGGAGTATCGCTCATTGAGTGTTTATTGAGTGTTGGAGATTTCGGCGGCCAAGGAACCGGGGAGGAGAATCGACGTAAACTCTTACGCCGTAAAGAATACCAGAGGCGGGACTCGAACCCGCACGTCCTAATGGACACTGGATTTTGAATCCAGCGCGTCTGCCAATTCCGCCACTCTGGCTTGTGCCGAGGCACGCCGATAAGCTTCACACTGGCATTTAACCTAAAACATCGTGCGGCTGCAAGTCCCTGAGAAACCAGGGTTTACGCGCCCTCCACGGTTAATCCCGTTAACGCTGCAGCGGATTGCGCTTACACCGCCGGCGGTTCTTGCGAACCATGTGCTGAATGAAGAAGAACACGCACAGGCACCAAGCAACCGAGCCGAGCAACAGCAACAGGAGGATGGGGGATGGCCCATGACAATTCCTGCGACGGTGTTAGCGTCACGCGCGTGGTGTCCTAATAAACGATGCGCGTATCGGGTAAAGCGTCGCTCAGTTTTTGTGCGGCGTCATCGCTAATGCCATTACCGTCGATGAAGAGATCCTCAAGGTGCTTCATGCCTTCGAGATGGACCAGCCCGGCCTCCGTAATTTTCGTGAAGCCCAGTGCAAGCTCCTTCAGTTTGGTGAGCTTCTTGAGATGCATCAATCCGGCATCGGAAATACGGGTAGAAATGAGGTTCAACGACTCAAGGTTTTTTAAGTGTGCCAGATGTACGACGTCTTTGTCGGTTATCTGAGAGCTGCTGACTCGCAGTATCTTGAGCCCGCTGAGTTTTCCTAGGTGAAGCAAGCCGACTTTCTTGATTCGCACGCGGTCGATCTCGACGGCCTGCAGTTTGACGAAGTCGACGAGCGAAGCAAGATCGGTGTCGTCGCAGGTTTTGGGAATGTCAACGTCCGTTACGTGGCCATGTTTATCCACGTCGAACCTCGCCCCAAATCGCTGAAGTGCCTTCGCCGCGCGTCGCTGCTTTGGCCGGATGATCGCCATGCGGTCGATCGGTTTGTCCCCGCGTTTCAGCGCGTAACAAATGAACGACGACTGCTTATCACAACGTGACGGTCTTTCATCATCATTGGGGGAAAGAGCAACGACGAGCGACGATTTGTCTAGTCGATAAACTCCCAGGCAGGTATTCACTTCCTTCTTATCGAGCACGTCAATCCAATCGATCTGCCGCAGTTGGGCGCTGGAATCAAGAGAAAACTTGACGCGCCAGCGTTCGGATCCGTCCGGTTTCTGAATCGTGATGCTACCTTGCCTTACGATCCATCGTCTGTCATAGTGAGAATATAGGGGCCGGCCGTGAAGATAGGCGGAAACAACGGTCCAAGTTCCCTGGATCAGCTTCTCGTCGCGTGGCTGGTTTTCTTTTGCAGGCTTTCGAGACGTTTTTTGGGCCGCCTTATCAGAAGGAGTCGTTTCGTCTTCGCCTGCTTCGGCGGCCGACTGCTCGCTTGCACGCTGCGAAAAACCGGTCTCGCAATAGACGCACAGCATGGCGACGGGTAGCAGCAGTGTGTATGGGCGAATTGGCGTGTTGTTTGTCATTACGTTTGTACCATGGGGCCTCAGCATCAGGACCGGAATGAATTACCGAGTCACTGACAGTCCGGATTGGAACAATCACGTAACCGGGATCATAGCATAAGAGCCGATCGCCGACAATCTATGAGAGGGGCATCTGCCGGTTCTACGAGGCGTGTGCTGAGTTGTGTGGCCCGCGGCGGATGATTGCCGTAACCTTCCATTCGGTGCGTCCGAAAAATCTCGAAGCAAGGACCGGCGGACGCTACAATTGACACCGCTTCCGACCTCGCTCTAGGCTATCGGTTGTTGTTTGACCATAAACCATTCTCAACAAGGAGTCAGCGATGCTCAGCCGCCTTTCGCTCGTTTGTTGTTTCGTCGCCCTCGTCGGTTGCGCGGGGCTGGGCACTTCTCCGGCTGCCGCCGAACAGGGTCCGACGGACAAGGATGCGCCGACGAAGTTTACGACGACGGCCTCAGGGTTACAGTATCGCATCCTCCGCAAGTCGAAGGGCAAGAAGCCGATGGCGACCGACAAGGTGACCGTTCACTATCGCGGCTGGCTTGATAACGAGAAGGAGTTCGACAGCTCTTACAATCGCGGCGAGCCGGCGACCTTTCCGCTGAGCGGCGTGATCAAAGGCTGGACCGAGGGTCTGCAACTGGTCACCGTCGGCGGCATGATCGAACTGACCATCCCCGCCAAGCTCGGCTACGGTGACAAACGGGCCGGCGAACTCATCCCGCCCGGCGCGACGTTGCACTTTGTGGTCGAGTTGTTGGAGATTAAGTGACGGAATTTATCGAACAACGCCGTACAAGCACGCAGCGCAAGCAAGTGAGTCCCGTCGACCCACTCGCTTGCGCGTCGTGCTTGTATTACAGAAAGACGTTATCCAATATGAATCGCTCGCTGGTTTTCTTGCTGTTGTTCTGTCTCGTTTCGTTCCCTCTCGCCGCCGAAGAAAACTGGCCGCAGTTTCGCGGGCAGGGGTCGCTGGGGGTTTCGAGTAACAAGAATTTGCCGGCGGTTTGGTCCGAGACGAAAAACGTCGCCTGGAAGCGTGATCTGCCGGGCCGTGGCTGGTCGTCGCCGGTGGTCTGGGGCGATCGGATCTTTCTCACGACCGTGACTCGCGAAGGTCAGCCGGAAGACGCTAAGCGCGGGCTGTACTTCGGCGGCAATCGGGCCAAGCCGCCGACGGTCGTTCATCGGCGGAAGGTTGTCTGCCTCAGCACCTCGACCGGTAAGGTGTTGTGGGAAAGAGTGGCACACGAGGCGATCCCGAAATACGGCCATCACATCAAGAGCAGCTACGCCTCGGAAACGCCGGTCACCGACGGCGAGCGGCTGTACGTTTACTTCGGTAACGTCGGTGTGTTTTGCTACACGACCGGCGGCAAGCCGCTGTGGTCGAAGCGGCTCAAACCGCACAAGATGCGTTACGACTGGGGCACGGCCTCGTCGCCCGTGCTGCACAAGGGCCGGCTGTATCTGGTCAACGACAACGACGAAGAATCGTATCTGCTGGCCCTTGATGCGAAGACAGGCAAGGAAATCTGGCGCACGGGGCGTAAGGAAAAGAGCAATTGGGCGACGCCCTACGTGTGGCCCAATACGCTGCGGACCGAGATTATCGTGCCCGGCAGCGGCAAGATCCGCTCCTACGATCTCGACGGCAAGCTGCTGTACGAACTGGGCGGCGGTTCGAGCATCACCATCGCCACGCCGTATTCCAAGTTCGGCCTGCTGTACGTTAGCTCCGGCTATATTCTGGACCGCAAGAAGCCGCTCTTCGCGATTCGCCCCGGCGCGTCGGGCGACATCTCGCTCAAGTCGGACGAGACGAGCAACAAGCACATCGCTTGGTGTCAGAAGCGGGCCGGGCCGTACAATCCGACGACGCTCGTCTACGGCGAGCTGCTCTACGTGCTGCTCGACCGCGGCATGATCGCCTGTTACGAAGCCAAAACGGGCCGCGAAGTCTATGGCCGGCAGCGCATCGACGGCGGCCGCGCCTTCACGGCTTCTCCGTGGGCCTACGACGGAAAGATATTCTGCCTCAACGAATACGGCCAAACCTTCGTCATCCAAGCCGGCCGAAAGTTCAAGCTGCTGAGTACCAATGCGCTAGCGAAAGACGATCTGTGCATGTCGACGCCGGCCATCGCCGGAGACAAGTTGATTATTCGCACGGCGGGTCGGGTGTATTGCATCAAGACATCGTTATAGCAGCCCTCGGAGGGAAACCCCAGTGTCTCACGCTCCGCCGCTCATCGCCCGCAGCCGCTTGGTGCCCTCGGCGATCAGCTCGATGGCCCGCTCGACTTCATCATCTGTGTTGAAGCGGCCCAGGCCGAAACGGATGCTGCTGCGGGTGGTGTCGTCGTCGAGGCCGAGTGCTTGCAGAACGTGGCTGGGGGTGGGGTCTTCTGACGTGCAGGCGCTGCCGGAACTTACCGCCAACAGCCGGGTGCTCATCAGCAACGCCTCGCCATCGACGCCGGCAAAGCTCACGTTGAGATTGCCCTTCAGCCGCAGATTTTCGGCGTCCAAGGCCGGGCCGTTGAGCGATACGCCGTCGATTTTCTCGACCAATCCCTCATACAGCCGGTTTCGCAGGCCCGTCAGCCGCTGGCTTTCTTCGTCCATCTCCAGCAGCGACAGCTCAAGCGCCTTGGCCAAGCCGACGATACCCGGCACGTTGAGCGTCCCGCTGCGGCGACCCGCTTCCTGTCCGCCGCCGACGATTTGCGGCTCCAGCCGCACGGCCGGATTGCGGCGCCGCACGTACAGCGCCCCGACGCCCTTGGGGCCGTACATCTTGTGCCCGCTGAAGCTCATCAGATCGATGCCGAGCCGCTCGACGTCGAGGGGCATTTTTCCGATGCCCTGGGTAGCGTCGCAGTGCAGCAGTACGCCCCGCTCCTTGCAGATCCGGCCGATCTCTTCCAGCGGATGAATCGTCCCGATTTCGTTGTTGGCGAGCATCACCGAAACCAGGCACGTGTCGTCGCGAATTGCCCCGGCCACTTCTTCCGGCGAGATGCTGCCCGCGTCGCTATTGCCGTGCTGCGAGACGCCCAACAGCGTGACCTCGAATCCCCTTCGCCGCAGCCGGGCCAGCGGCTCCAGCACGGCCTTGTGTTCCGTGGCAACGCTCAGCAGATGATCGCCCCGCCGCCGCGCCCGCTGCGCCACTCCGAAGATCGCCAGATTGTCGCTCTCCGTTGCGCCGCTGGTGAAAACGATCTCCTTCGGCTCAGCCCCGATCGCTCCGGCGATCGACACCCGCGCCTCATCGACCAACTCGCGGGCATCCCAGCCAAAAGCGTGATTCACGCTGCCGGCATTGCCATACGTCTCGTCGAAGCACCGCGTCACCACCTCAACGACCCGCGGATCGACCCGCGTCGTAGCGTGGTTGTCCATATAAATGGGCTGGGTCGGCTGCTCGGCTTGGGGCATGATGAACTCTGGGAGAACGTGACCACGATCAGCATTCAATGTAATCCTCCCCCGGCCTCAACTAAAGCGGTCCACGCATCGGTATGACTTCGATTCTTGGTTGTTCTCGCGTATAATCTACCGTCATGGCACTTGATCGACGTGACGACGACTCGCGAGCCGCCAAGGCGGCCCGTTTTGCGACGACACAGTGGAGCCTTGTATTGGCGGCCGGCGAGGGGTCGAGCGCCACATCGCGCGACGCGCTGGCGGCGCTGTGTAAGACGTACTGGTATCCGGTCTACGCGTTCATTCGCCGCCGGGGCAAGCCGGTTCACGACGCGCAGGACTTGACGCAGGAATTCTTCACCCGGCTTCTGGAGAAGAATACGGTGGCGGTGGCCCACGAACTCACGGCCGAGCAACTTTACGAGCGCCGCTGGGCCGAATCGCTGCTCGATCACATCGTCGAGCGGCTGCATGACGAGTACGTCCGCGACGGCAAGCAGCAGCAATTCGACGTGCTCAAGTTTTCCATCACGGCCGGCGAAGCGGTCTCGCACAAGGACGCCGCCGCCAAGTTAGCCGTCAGCGAAAACGCCGTCGCGGTCGCCGTCCACCGGCTGCGCAAGCGCTACCGCCATCTGCTCCGCGCCGAAATCGCCGAAACCGTTGATGGCCCCGACGAAGTCGACGACGAAATCCGCCGGCTGATGGAAACGCTGGGGACGTGACTGGAGGCGATCAAGAGTCCTTCCTCCGGATCGAAGGCACCGAACACAGAATGTCGATCGATGGGGCTTCATGAGTTTCCCCTGCCGCACTTGCCGTCAATCCAAGATGGCGTCAAAATAAATGTTCGTCGAGTGCCCTTTTACGCAAGGCCTCATCAGTGGGATCAGCGGTGAGTATTAGGCAAGTTACGTCAATTCTGATCAAGCGACAGCACATCAATCTCGGATGGGATGCTGATGACAAGTACGGACATTGGTGGTTTGAAATCGGGAACCCAAGTCGCCCTGATTCGGAAAGTTACGGCTGGTGGCCAAAACACCCTGTTACCGCACGTGCGACGTTGATGGGAACGGAAGGCGAGTTGAACGGACGAACGTCGTTCGGTGGCACATTGACTCGCGACCCACACCATGGTGATCAGGTCAAGCACAGCTTTCATCCCGTCGTTGCCATCGACGATTCTCACAGTGATGCTGAGATCATCGAATGTCTACGCAGTTTCGCGATCCAGTATAGTGGAGATTGGCGTTGGACGATCGGCTGGGGGCAGAACTGCCATTCGTTTCAAGCCGACGCAATGGAACATTGTGGGCTGCAGACCCCAGAACGCTCGAAGAAAGCGGCGCCATGACGCAGACTGATTTTGATAAATCCACTAGGTTCTTTCGGTCCTTCACAGCGACCACGATGCCAGTCGTGCCGGTCGATGAGGTCGACGCAAGTCACACCCGTCACCTGGTTTCGTTCTATGCGGCAGACTTCGACGAGAATGGAAGGCTTACTCGATGTCGCAAGTTTCTTAATGTAGAGGATGACGAAGCAATTAATCTGGACCTGGTGTTCGACGATCATTACACGTACTCAACCGACGGAATCCTTGAGTCGCGAATCCTCGTCCGCGCTGACGGCAATGAAGTCCGTTGGATTTTTGACGCATCAAATGAAGCCGGTCGATGGCGGGACGTCAGTTTGGCCCAGGACCAATTGACGGAACTCGAACGCAGGGTGATGTCCGACGTTCGGGCGACCGATCTTTGCGGCAACGAGCTTGCTGTGTCGACCGTACGCGACTATCTCACGTCGGCGGAGCAGGTGCTTAGAGTTGCGACTCAGGATCCAAGAAGCGCCCTTCTGCTGTTGATTCCTGGCAGCGGAGACGAGTGGATTCAACTGCATTCAGCCCGTGATGCGATCAGTTCCTTGGAGGATATTGAATTGGTCTTAATGCCCCACCTGTTGGAATTCGGTTCGCCCATCGTGTGCGCCAACCTCAACGAGCTAAAGGATGATCTTGCGGAAGGACGTCGTTTTCTCATTGACCACCAAATCCGTGCTTTGGCAGCGCATCCTGTTTGTGTCAAAGACGATGAGACAACGGCCGTCGGCGTGATCGTGATGCTAGCGTTCCGCGATTGGCCCCAGGCAAGCAGCGAGCAGGTCATGTCCCTACTGAAGCGAATCACGGTTTTTGTCGAACTGTTAATTGAGATCGGACGGCGTGACGTTCCCTTTCAGCCAGCGAAAGACGCAAGCAATCCGCACCAGGAATAACGGATATCTTTGATATTGACGCGACTTGCGACGAGTGAATAGTATCTTGGCAAATAAGGAGAGTTGTCATGGATCGAGAAGCTCAGCCCCGGCAGGATCGCACCGAGATGACAAAGATACTCGCCGCCGCCGCGCGGTTTCATCGGTGGTGGAAAGACGGCGAAGCAAAGCTCAGGGCTCGTCAGGAACAGGAAGCCGGCGATCCGGCCCATCGAAAGGCCGCGTGAGGTTCATGGCGTCTCGCTGACCTCCTCGACCGATAGCCGCGCAGCATCGTCGGCGACTTCGTTATCGGCCAATCGACCGTAGGCGGCCGCCTGTTCCGTTCTCCAGCGAAATCTTTTCGCCAGCGAGAAAAAATCTCCGTAAGGTTTGCCCGCCGTTGCTGTAGTAAATCACAGACGGCAGTAAGATACACCTTCCTGCGGAGAGACCGATCGTGAATGCTCAGCGCATGTGCCCTCAGTGTGGGGCCCAGATCACCGACGATGCTCCCCAGGGGCTGTGCCGCAAGTGCTTGCTGGCGGTCGGTTTGCAAACCTCGGCCGACGGGCCGGACTCGGTCGATCAGCCGACGATGGACCCGGACGGCGCTGGAGGCCCGCCGGGTGAGCCTCAACCGGCTGGTGGCGGTGAAGATGATTCTGGCCGGGCAACTTGCCTCGGCCGACGACGCACGGCGATTTCAGACCGAGGCCGAATCGGCCGCCCGGCTCGACCATCCGGGAATCGTGCCGATCTTCGAAGTTGGGCAGTACGAAGGGCAGAGCTATTTCTCGATGGGATACATTGAGGGCGAGAGCCTGGCCGACCGGCTGGCCGCTCTCGCCCCGCGAAGCCGCCGACAGATTCGGCCCACCGTTATTAGCGTACACCACCCTTATTGGGGATTCTCCGGACGCGCCAAATTGCTTCCGCCGCCCCTTTTCTTCGCTTGACAATCGGAAACGGCCCAGTTTAACTATAGATGTAGCATTTACCCTCCGATTTAGTTCCTGCCTTGGTTCATTGGTCCTGCCGGTCGCGGGCGGCGCTCGCGACTCACTTCGCTACACGCAGGCTCCCGGCACAAAAGAAAGAGACAATCTGGCATGAGGAAATTCTATCTAACGCTTTTCGTCGGCGCGTTGGCCGGTTTTTGGATGATGGCCGAAGCCGAACAGGCCGGCGCCGTTAAGTTTTTCAAGACCAACTTCGAGGCCCGCTACATCGGCGAAGAGCCCTCGACCGATGCGCAAAAGAGCATCGCGGCGGCGGTCAAAACGACGAAGTGTTACGTCTGTCACGTCAAGGGCGAAAAGAAGAAGGTCCGCAACGCCTACGGCGAAGCCTTGTCCAAGCTGCTCGACAAAGACAACTTCAAGGCCGCGCGGCGAAAAGCCATGCCGAAAGAAACGGCGGCCGAGGTACAGGCCGCTTTGGAAAAGGTCGAGGCCATGAAGATCGACCCGAAGGCGGCAGATTCGCCCACCTGGGGTGACTTGCTCAAGGCCGGAAAATTGCCGGTGGCGAAGTAGTTTCTTCCGAGTTGTTTTCCCTCACGGAAAAATCATCGGCCAGCCGCGGGCGTTAGCCCGGGGGTAACACACCGGCGGCCTCACGGCCCCCCCTCGCCGGATAGTTAATCACACATGACAGGTCGGACGCTGCCGCGTCGGACCTCTCATTTTTTGCGCGCCCGCACCGGTCGCAACGCCAAACAACAGACGGCGATCATCGCCAGCAGCGCGCTGCTCGGCTCGGGCACCAGATCGTATCCAATCAGATCGAGCACACGCAGATCGGCGTCGGAGATTTCGGTCACCCCCGTCTGATCGAGAAAGCTGAGCGGAACGGTCGGGTCCATGATGCCGATCGGCGGATCGCCCGGGTCGCCGACCAACGCGTTGTCTTTCCAGGTGTCAGAGCGATTGCCGTCTCCGTCGAACTCGCCGCTGGAGAGCCGCCAGGCACTCGCCGCGTCGCTGAAGACCTCCTGGTTGCTGTCGTGCAGGCTGCGGGCGAAGCTGTTGAACTCGGCTTCGTTCGTGGGGACGTTTCCGCCCTCGTCTTGAAAACGAAATAGGTCCATCGGCGTCAGCGCGACCTGCCCGCTGCCGATTTCTGCTTCCCCGCCCAAAACCCGGTCGACGAAATCCGCATCGGAATAGAATCCCAGCACATGGCCGATCTCCCGAGCGACGAACGTCTCGAAATCGATGTGCAAGCTGGCAACGCCGTCGCTGTTGTCGAAGTCGAAGTCAACGTCGCTGCTGAATATGTTGATGTCGATGAATCCGTCAGCCTCGGTAGGATTGTCGTCCGGGTAGCTGGGCGTCAGGCCGAGCGCCTTGAGGTTGGCGGTGGGGACTTGCGAAGTCAGCGTCGGCGTAAATCCGTCTGGCAGAAACACCTCAAGCGGATTGTCGTCTTCTCCGGTGGGCAAGAACGAAACAATCCCATTACTTGGCTCGTCGGCCGCGTCGGCGATCAGGGCCGGGCGGATCTCGTCCTTGTACGAAAGGAAATTGACCTCGACGAACGTGTCGTTGACGACTGCCGCGCCCAGGTCAAACAGATCGGCCTCGATACGGATCGTGATCGGGTCCGCCAGCCGCTGCTGCCACTGCATCGCGGCTCGGTTGAAGGCGGCCAGCGCCGGAGCGTTTGCTTCGAGCGCCGGACCGGGGACGATGTTGATCGTCGCGGCCGGCGCAGGTGAAGAAATAGTGGAACAAAAACCAATCAACGCGGCGGAAATACACGCGAAAACTAGAGTGCGCAGCATGAATACACCTGAAAGAATAGTGGAGTGATCCCGGGCAATTTGGCGATGCAAGACCGTCTTGCCACGGCGAAAGAAACCAAGCCCGCTGCTTTTCGGAGCCCACTCGCCGACCGCTAAATTGCTTGAGGGGATTAGCCGATTCCCGAGATCCAATGGAAGAGAAAACGCCGGAGGATGCCGCGTGGCGAAACGTGCTAACACGAACGCCGAAACGGCCCCGACAAGTTTCATTCTATTTTGAATTACCGATGCGTCAACGATTTTGACGAAATCGGTTAAAAGTGGAACGCATGAGGGGGGTTATCCTAGATATGCGGCCCGAGAATTCGTACCAACCGCTCGTCGCCGGATTCGTCCGACCGCCAGGCCGACAATCCCCAGCAACATCAGCACCGAAGTCGACGGCTCGGGCACACCCGGGATGACGGTGATGTCCCAGTAAAGCACCATCTCATCAATGGCGATGCCCCCGGCACGACCCTGCACAGTCGCTCTTCCGCCTCCTGCCAACCCGCCGTTGGGCGGCGTCGAGTCGTCGTCCATGGCGAAATCAGCGACCACGCGCTGAGCTGGGTCGACGATCGTATTGTCGATGAATTGAATTCCGGAGTCGTGTATCACGAACGTGTCCGTGGGACCGATATCGATCCCGTCTAAAAATCCGACATCGAAGCCCCACCCGTTGATTATGGTTCCCAGTGGCGAGAAAACCGATCCGAGCGGCAGCAGCGGAGACATGTCCGCGGTAAAGTAACTGACCGTGATTAGGTTGGTGCCTTGCTGATTCGGGATGGCGTCGGCGCCGCGGTCTTCGCCCTGAATGCGCATCGGAACGAGCGAAAAGAAATTATCCCCGGCGTCTTCGTCGAAAGGCAAGCCGAAGGTGTGTGTGTTGGGCTCTGAGTCGAGTAGGAATGAGGTCGGACCTGCGGAGTAGAAGCCGATGGCGTCATACGAATCGCCCTCGGCCACGCCGCCCGCAGCGGCGATGGCCGCCTCGCCCGCCGGCGCGCCGCGGCCTCGGCTGCTAAGATTCGCGCCGGTCGACTTCGACGGCGTCACGCCGATGATCGGCAGATCACCCCGAGCTGCGAATCCGATTTGCGCGCCATGGGCCGGCAGCTCCATCGCTAATAGTAAGGCCAGCAGCGCAAATACGCCTGGCCACCGCCTCACGCCGACCGGCATGATTCTGCAATGCAAGCGCAGCGCGACACAGCTCCGGCCAACGCGACGATAGGGTTGGGTCATTGAACTCGCCTACGGGTTAACTGTCCTTGATGATGCTTGTTCTGTGA
The DNA here is from genome assembly GCA_022564995.1 of Planctomycetota bacterium. Taxonomy (GTDB): domain Bacteria; phylum Planctomycetota; class Planctomycetia; order Pirellulales; family JADFKK01; genus JADFKK01. The sequence continues at coordinate 20,894 of JADFKK010000121.1, forward strand.
TGATCGCTCTGTGAATTCCCGTCTCTGAATTCCTGTCTCTGCGCAAACAAAAAAAGGTGTCGGAATCTGCCTCGCACAACACCGGTTCGCACCGGGCGCGCAGGGGAGTTTCCAACACCTTTTGGCTTCTAATTAGCGTTTCCTATATCGCAGTCGTTCTCGTCGTGGGCAACCTCAAGCGGATGTCGTGACCCGTTTCTAACATTTCACCAACTGCCGGTGAACTCCATAAGCGTAATCGACCGCCACACGTGATGCAAGCACTTGGCAAGAAATTCGGCCGAAAGCCAAGAAAATGGCCGTTCGCCGGGCCAAATCGCCCGCAGCAGGCGTCTCCGGCGGCGCGATCAATCCATCAAGCCGCGACCGTTGGTCGCGCCCCGTCGCCCGTCGGCCTACGAATCATTAGCAGGACGAGAAGCGCGAGGGTGGCGAGAAGGAGGGTGCTGGGTTCGGGGATGGAATGAAACAGGTACGCCGAGCCGGATTGCGAGCCGTCGTCGTCGTCGCGGGATGCGCCGACGATCGACACGCTGCCGCTGATCCCCACGGAGCCAAATCGATCGAACTCGGCGGCGTCCGACGCGGTGAGCTTGGCGAGTTCCTCACCGGTGATCACGTCGAACAGGTAGGCCGAGCCGGATTGTTGGCCGGCGTCGTCGTCGCCGAGGGCTCCGACAAGGGCCGTGTTGCCGTCGATCGCCACCGACCAGCCAAAATTGTCCCCATCCGCCCCGTCCGAGGCAGTGAGCCTGAAGAGCTGCTCCCCGGTGGTCACGTCAAATAGGTAGGCCGCGCCGGTCGCGATGCCCGCCTCCTCGTGGAGCGCAGCCCCGATGATGGCCGTGTTGCCGCTGATGGCCACGGCTTCGCCAAAAATGTCGGCTCTCCTACCGTCCGAGGGGGTGAGTTTGAAGAGTTGGCGGCCGGTGTGTACGTCAAACAGGAAGGCCGACCCGCTGCGGCTGACATCGCCATCGCGTGCCCCCACAATGGCCGTCTCGCCGCCAATGGCCACCGAAATACCGAAGTTGGAGAACGGCACGTCGACGTCCGGGGTCAGCCTGAACCGTTCCTGGCCGGTCGTCACGTCGAACAGGTACGCTGCGTAAAAGCCGTTGTCATCGTCGTCGTCGGTTGAACCGACAATGGCCGTGTTCCCACTGATGCCCACGGAGGCGCCGAATCTCTTTGACCAGCAGTCCGTCGGAAGGCGTCAGCTTGAAGCGTTCCTGGCCGGTAGTCACGTCGAACAGGTAGGCGGAACC
>JADFKK010000006.1 GCA_022564995.1 Planctomycetota bacterium
ACATGCTGGATCGCCTGCGAGATTTCAAACCCCAGGTATTAGCATTCTTGACGCACCCGCTGATCCCGTTCGACAACAACCAAGGCGAACGAGATATTCGGATGGCCAAGCTGAAGCAGAAGATATCAGGCTGTTTTCGTGGTCCGCAGGGCGGAGACATTTTCGCCCGCATTCGCGGCTACGTTTCGACGCTGCGCAAAAACGATCGCAGCATCCTCGCCGGCCTCCAATCCACCTTTCGCCAGCCCCCCAAACTACCAGCCGGCATTATCGCTGCTGAATAGTTACAACAAACCTATCAAGTACAAGGGGCGTAGCAGTTTTTCAATACGAATTTCCCCCATTTTCACCAAACGGCCAAGTTTTCATCAGCCCAGGGCTGGGGACTGGGAAAGCTGGCGGCGTCCCGCTCCAGACACTGAGTACTCGGTACTCGGACCGGAGCCGATCGACGTGAATCTTCCGTGCCTCCCACTGGCCATGTTGCTTGACCCATCCGCGCCCGAGTAGAATAGAGTGGCTCAAGGGGATTCAATCACGGCACGAGGCGATTATGTTTAGGCTGACCATTCCAGATTTCATTGGCGGCTCCGTGTTGTTGCTATTGCTGGCCGCCGGCTCCATCGTCGGCGCTCAAGAAGCGGCCAAGTCGGCTCCAAGAAAACTCTCTTCGCAGGAGGCGATCGAGCAGGCGCTCGACGTCAAGTGTAGCTGCGACTTTGACAAAACCCCGCTCAGCGAAGTGGTGGCTTTTCTCGCCCGGCAAAGGAAAATCAACTTCATCATCGATCGCCGGGCGTTGGATGAAATAGGCATCGACCCGATCGAAACGTCGGTCACGCTCAAGGTGTCCGACATACCATTGCGGTCGCTGCTGTCTCTGGCGTTGGAGCGTCACGACTTGGCCTGGACGATTCGCCACGAGGTGCTCATCGTCACGTCCGAGGAAGTGGCCGAGGCGAATCTCCTCACGAAGGTGTACGATGTTATTGATCTGGTCGTCGAGGGCGACGGTGGAGGCAGCGGTGGTGGCGACCGCAACGATATCTCGACCGACGGCGTCGATTTCGATCCGCTGCTCGAAACCATCACGGCGACCATTCAGCCCGAGTCATGGGAAGACAATGGAGGCTACGGTTCGCTCGATGGATTTGCAAATCGGTCGATCGTGACGCTGGTCGTTTTGCAGACGCCGCAGATACACCAGAGGGTTTTGGCCCTGCTCGATTCGCTGCGCAAGAAGAAAAACCCGCCGACTCGCCAGCAAAAGCAAGAAACTCGCGAGAGTGTTACCAAAAAGCCCGACACGTCATCGCGAGTCGTGGCCTATCCGGTCTTCATCGAGGGTGACCTGAAGGGAACCAGCGGCGAGCAGGAATTGATCGAGATGCTCAAGCAGTTTGTCGAGCCGGAAAGCTGGAAAGCCGAAGATGCCGCGGCCCGGGCGATTCCCGGAGCGCTCGTCATCCGGCAAAAGCCCGCCGTCCACGATCAGATTCGCCGCCTGCTCTCCACCTCCGGCGTGCTCCAGAGGGCAGCGTCGAAGAAGTTCTACGATCCCGTCGCGGATGATGTGAAGTAGACGCGGCGGCTTGCCGTTAAACGAAAAACGTGTGATTTCCACCCGCGATCAGTATAAATCCAGCCCGGCAGGCGGGATCTACTTTGACACTTGGCGTGGTAGAGGGCGGTGTGGTAGAATGACCTTCGCCTCTCTCCCACCTTCCCTGCGCAAACACTCAACACGGAGTGCTGTTCGATGCGAAAACTGACCGCCTTTACCGCTTGGGTCATTCCCGCCATCTGCCTGTTGACCGCCGCTTCCCAGCAAGCCCCGGCCGCCGCGACCAAGGACGATTATCTGGGGTCGGTCGCCGCGCGGCTCGAGCGAATTGAGGCCCTGCCGGCGAAGATTGAACTATCGGGAAAATACACCTACGCGCAGTTGCTCATCACCGGTCACCTCAAGGGCGGCGAGAAGATCGACTTAACGCGGCTGGCCAAAGCCGAAGGCGCCGGCGACGTGGTCGAACTGACCCGCGGCGGAATGGTCCGGGCGAAGCAAGACGGCGACGTCTCGCTCACGTTCAGCTACGGCGGCAAGACGGTTAGCGTGCCGGTCAAAGTCACCGGCCAAAACCTTCCGCTGCATCCTAACTTCGCCCGCGACGTGATGCCGCTGTTGAGCCGCATGGGCTGCAACGCCGGCACGTGTCACGGGGCAAAGGACGGCAAGGACGGCTTCAAGCTCTCGCTGCGCGGCTACGACGCGGCCTACGACCACCGCGCGTTGACCGACGACATCGCCGGCCGCCGGTTCAATCGTGCCGCGCCCGATCAGAGCCTGATGTTGCTCAAGCCGGCCGGCATCGTGCCGCACGTCGGCGCCGTGTTGATGAGGCCGGGCGAGCCGTATTACGAAATCATTCGCGCCTGGATCGCCGACGGGGTGAAGCTCGACATGACGGCTCCCAAGGTGACCGGCATCGAGATATTTCCGAAGAAACCGACGATGGCGTTGGCCGAAATGACACAGCAGATGAGCGTGCTGGCCACTTACAGCGACGGCTCGCAGCGCGACGTGACCAGCGAGGCCATCTTTACTTCGACCGACCCCGAGATATTCGAGATTGACTCCAGCGGGCTGGTCACCGCGGTGCGTCGCGGCGAAGCGGCCACCCTGGCTCGTTACCAAGGCGCCTACGCCGCCACGCCGATGTTCGTAATGGGCGACCGTGCGGGCTACGCCTGGAAAGACGAGCCGGCCAACAACTTCATCGACGGCCTGGTTTACAAGAAAATGCAGCAGGTGAAGATCTTGCCCAGCGGCCTGGCCAACGATGCCCAGTTCATCCGCCGCGCATACATCGACCTCACCGGGTTGCCGCCCACAGCCGATCAGGTCATCGCGTTTCTCGCCGACAAGACCGACCGCAACGCAAAGCGCGACGCGCTGATCGACCAACTCGTTGGTAGTCCCGATTACATCGAGCATTGGACGAACAAATGGGCCGACATGCTGCTGGCCAACCGCAAAATCCTCGGGCCCGAGGGGACCAAGAAGTTGCGCGGTTGGATTCGCGGCAAGATCGCAGCCAATACGCCCTACGACCGGTTCGCCCACGAGGTGCTCACGGCCACCGGCTCCACGATGGAGAATCCGGCCGCGGCTTACTTTAAGACCTTCCGCAAGGCGGACTTGCTGATGGAAAACACCACGCAGTTGTTCCTGGCGGTGCGGTTCAGTTGTAACAAGTGTCACGACCATCCGTTCGAGCGCTGGACGCAAAACCAGCACTGGGAACTGGCCGCCTACTTCGCCAAGATCGGCCGCAAAGAAGATCCCAAGTTCAAGGGCAAGAAGATCGGCGGCACGGCCGTGCAAGGCGCCTTGCCGCTGGTCGAGATCATCTTCGACGGAGACAAGGGCGACGTGAAACATCCCAACAGCGGCGCCGTCATGGTTCCCTCGTTCCCTTACACACACGCTGTTCAGATGCCCAAAGACGCCAACCTGCGGCAGCAATTCGCCGCCTGGACCACGTCGCCCGAAAACCGGTACTTCGCCAAGAGCTACGTCAACCGCGTCTGGAGCTATCTGTTGGGCGTCGGCTTTATCGAGCCGATCGACGACATTCGGGCCGGCAATCCGCCGACCAACCCCGAGCTGCTCGACCGACTGACCAAGGAGTTTATCGCCCACAAGTTCGACGTCCGCTGGCTGATGACGACGATTTGCAAGTCGCGGACCTATCAGCGTTCGATCTCGACGAACCGCTGGAACGACGGCGACGACGTGAACTACGCCCACGCCATCGCCCGCCGGCTGCCGGCCGAGGTGCTGTTCGACGCGGTCCATCGCGTGACCGGATCGCAAAGCAAGCTGCCGGGCATGAAGCCGGGCGCCCGGGCGGCCGAGCTGCCCGATAACGGCGCGAAGCTGCCGGACGATTTCCTGGCGGTCTTCGGCCGGCCGGCCCGCGAGACTTCCTGCGAGTGCGAACGGGCGGGCGGCGTGATGTTGGGCGCGGTGATGAATCTGGTCAACGGCCCGACGATCGCCACGGCCATCGCCGATCCGAACAGCGAAGTGGCCAAGCTGGTCCAGCGGGAAAAAGACGACGCCAAGGTGGTCGATCGGTTGTTCCTGCGGATTCTCAATCGCCCGGCGACCAAAACGGAGATCGCCGCCGGGGTCGAAGCGATTCGCACCAGCAGCGCGGCAGCCGACCGCAAGGTGCTGGCGGCGGCGGTCGCGGAATATGAAAAAATGCTCGACGCCAAGCAGCCGGCTTGGGAGAAGCAGATCGCCAGCAGCAGCGGAGCGGCCTGGACCCCGCTCGACATGCAATCCGGCAAAAGCACTGCCGGGGCCACGTTCGCCAAGCAAGCCGACAAGTCGATCATCGTCGGCGGTAAGCTGGCCAAAGACACGCAGACGTTTACCTTCCACACCGATCTTGCCGGCATCACCGGGGTGAAGCTGGAAGCGATGACCGATCCCAAGCTGCCGGCCAAGGGACCGGGCCGGGCGCAAAACGGCAACTTCGTGCTCTCGGAGTTCAAGATTTCCGCGGCGGCCAAGGCCGAGCCTGCTAAGTCACAACCGGTCGCACTGCAAAACGCGGCGGCCGATTTCTCGCAGCAAGGCTTCGCGGTGGCCGGCGCCATCGACAACAACCCCGGCAGCGGCTGGGCCACCTCTCCGCGCTTCGGCCAAACCAACACGGCCGTGTTCGAGACGAAGGCCAACGCGGGCGCGACCGGCGGTACGATTCTGACCGTCACCATGCAGTACAACTACAACGACGGCAAACATTCGATCGGCCGCTTCCGCCTATCGGTGACCAACTCGCCCCGCCCGATCAAACTCAAGGGCGGCGGCCCCCCGGCGGCGATTGTCAATCTGGTCAAGATCCCCGCCGACAAGCGCAACGCGCAGCAGAAGGCCCAGCTTTCCGCTCAGTTCCGCGCGCTCGACCCGGAATACGCCCGTCGCAAGGCGGCCCTCGCCAACCACAACCGCCTGCTCGGCAACGACCGCCTCAACGGCGCCCAAGACCTCGTCTGGGCGCTGATCAACAGCCCGTCGTTTTTGTTTAATCGCTAGAGCTTCCCCGACGAACATTTCATCGAAACACACATGTGCGGAGGCCCTAACCATGGATCAATCCATCGAAGCCGTATTTGAAAACGGCGTGTTTCGACCTCTGGAAAAGACCTACCTGTCCGACGGTCAACACGTGCGGATCATCGTGCAATCGCCCTCGAAGAAAACCGACGACGATCCCCTGTTAAAATTGAGCGGTTCGGTTGGCGGAGACTTTCCCGACGTCGGCGTCGAGCACGACAAGTATCTCGGCGAAGGGCTGAGCACCGACTGCGACGGATCATCCGATGTCTGAAGTGTTTGTCGACACGTCTGGCTGGGCCGCGTTCCTCGTGGCGAGAGAGACCTTCCACGAACCGGCGGGATCGTTCAGGAGTGGCGTCGTAACTCAACCATGATGGTTACCACGAATTATGTCGTGGCAGAGTTGGTAGCGCTGTTGACCTCCCCGATTCGCCTGCCTCGCGCACAGTTAATTGCGACCGTGGAGACGATTCGATCTGCATCGGGCACAGAGCTGGTTCACATTGACCCGGCGACAGAATCTGAAGCCTGGGAAATGTTGACGACCCACGGCGACAAATCGTGGAGTCTGACCGATTGCACAAGCTTTGTCGTCATGCGGAAACGTAGAATTATCGAAGCGCTCACGTCGGACCGACATTTTGAACAGGCCGGATTCATGCGGCTGTTGAAGAAATAGAGTTTCCCGATCGGGCAACTCAGGCGTGACCGACACGTTTCTGGTTCCTCCAAGAGACTCGCCGGAATCGCATCGCCCTCTGGGCCAATGTAGGCGAGACGACCACATCTCCTTTTGTGACCGTGGTCGAACCGAGATCTGAACCTGCCCCGACTCATTCAACGGGATGCTAGCCGTTGAACTTTGACTGACCGGCAAAGTTCGCCAAATCTTTGTCGGGCGGCGACCGAGTGGCGCAAACTTGGCTGAATCTTGCCTCGCGCCGAGACGATGGATGTAGTTAGCCACTCCTTCCCATCGAACAGCACGACCCACATGACCGATCAACCTGAGTCCTCGCGCCCTGCCGAAGCGGTCCATCCGCTCATCGCTATCGACCTCCAGCAGGACGAAATTCTCAACGACTTGGATGCGTTAAACCTTCGCATCGAAGCGGCCCTGGTCGAATTTGGCCGGCTTCAAGAAGATCGCCGTGCGGCATAGCCCGGATGATCGGGCAGCCCATCGAAGAATGCCAGAGGGAAGTCGGCCGTCTCGCTGAAAATTGGCCAGGCCGCGGGTTCTTCAACCGGCTGCTAGCAGAGGGCCCCGGCTCTGCGGCGACCATTCATTGCCGTTGACATCGTGTCGGCCGCTGACGTAGATTCCCTGGCGTCAACTTCCCGCCATTGTTTTACGCCCCCACTTTCTTACGCCCCCGTTGTTTTACGCCCAACACTGTCCCGCGGAGCCGGCCAAAGCGTGAATCGGGCAAGCCAGCACCTCTCGCGTGACCTGACGGTCGCGGGGGCCATCATGACGGTCGTCTGCTGCGCCGGGTGTTTCTCTCCCGGGCCAGCCGCTGTTGCGCCACCGCACATGCGTGGCGCATCCGCACCAAGTCCATCGTCGCCGCACACAAAACGCGAGACACCTCGCGAGCGTGCTAGCACACCTCCTGCCCAGGTCCGCAGCGACAGTGTTCTCGGAACATTCGAGCCGCCGGTGCCTTCGCGCGCGTGGAAAACGATCGTCTTGCACCACAGCGCGACCCAAATCGGCTCGGTGGCGTCTATCGACGCCGTGCATCGCCGCAGAAAGGACTCCGCCGGCAAGCCGTGGCTGGGAATCGGCTATCATTTCGTCATCGGAAATGGCCATGACATGCCCGACGGTCAGATCGAGCCCACGTTCCGCTGGCAGCAGCAATTGCCCGGCGCGCATGCTGGCACTCGCACGCACAACGCCTCGGGCATCGGCATCTGCCTGATCGGCAACTTCAACGAGTCGCCTCCCACGAAAAAACAAATCTCTTCGGCAAGAAAGCTGGTGGAATTGCTCCGCAGACGTTACCTTATAGATCGCTCTCAGACAATTGCCCACCGAGATGTTCGGGCCACCGATTGTCCGGGGCGGTTTTTCCCCTTCGATCAGATCGTGTTAACCAAAACACTTCATCCGTAACCGATACCTAACCGATCATGAACCGCGCTCAACTTTCGCAGCATGAATCCTACTTACAACAACTCTCCAGCAGCGTATCGTCGGCCGGCTTAATCTCCTGGGACGATGGGGTCCGTGGAGACGGGGTCTGTGACGACGGGGCCTGTCACCGTTTTTTTGGTCCGCTTCATTACGAGCCGAATTACGCCTACCCGCTCATCGTTTGGTTGCATGGCTCGGGCGATAACGAGGACCAACTGAAGCGTATCATTCCGTTGATCAGCATGAGGAATTACGCGGCGGCGGCTCCCCGCGCAACGGTGGTCATTGATGAAGACGACCCGGAGCGAAGCGGCTATTGCTGGTCGCAGTCGGAAGATCACATTGTGCTCGCCGAGCAGCGCATCTTCGACTGCATCGAGGCGGCGCAGCGAAGATATCACGTCGCCGCCAATCGTATTTTTCTGGCGGGAGTCGACAGCGGCGGAACGATGGCGCTGCGCACCGCAATGAATCACCCGCATCGTTTCGCCGGCGTGCTGTCTTTGGGCGGCGCATTTCCCGTCGGCCATGCGCCCCTTTGTCGGCTGACCGACTCGCGTCGCGTGCCACTTTTTCTGGCCGTCGGACGGGACAGCAAGCGCTATCCGTCGCGAGAGGTCTGCGAGAATCTGCGCTTGTTCTACACCGCGGGAATGGAAGTTACGCTGCGCCAGTATCCGCTCGGCGATCAGGTCACGGCGCAAATGTTCGAGGACATGGATCGCTGGATCATGGAGCGGGTTTGCGACTCCACGAGCACCTCCGACGACCTGGCGCCATCGAGTTAACCCGGATTATTCATCAGCCGCGGGGCGTTAGCGCCCGGTTCGTGCTGATCGCGGTAAGAACCGGGGGCTAACGCCGCGGCTGATCGACAGCCACCCAATTCTTCTTCGTCAAAGATTTCCAGCCGCACTTCGCCGACCAGGCCGCCACAGCCGGCGCCACCATCGGCCGGCATGTCGACGTCGACGCTGAGCAGATGCCGCTCTGAGAGAAACTCGCGAATATCGCACTGCCAAGGCATGTTCGCATCCGCGATCTCTCCCAACGACCGGCCATCTAGCGACACGGTGGCCGAATGGTTCACACCTTCAATCACCAAGACAACGCGGGTCCGCGGCTGGAGTCCGGTGGGACAAGTGAAGCGGCGGGTATAGCGCACCTGCCCGCGAAAGTCGGCCCCCAGCGTTCCGCTCCAGTCGGCCGGCATGGCGATTCGGCCGGCCGACGGAAGATCGTTCGTTTGAGACTCGACTTGGCCGCCGGCGAGTTGCCGATAACACAGCAACGGCTCGTACTGCCACGGGCCACGCAGTCGAATCCGATGAGGCATGCTTTACTCCGGCATGAAGTGTTGCACGACGGATAACTGCCGCACCTGCTGGCTGGCGGGCTCGTAGATGCGAATCGTTATGCGAATTCCACGCAGCGGATGCGAATACGGCGGGCGCGTTTCCAACTCGCCCGGATCGTCGACGACGCCTTGAATGCCGCCGTTGTCGATGCCGTCATAGCCCTCGTCGATCTTACCGTTCCCGTTCTGGTCTTTGCCGTCGCGTTCATAGAATCGCGGCCAAGTGTCCCAGATGAACGTGATAGGGATAGTATTCCAGCCACCGGATATGGGCGGATTTGGCATGCTCGAAAAATGCGACGTCGGCGTCGCCAACTCACTTAACTCTTGTAGATAACCCAAATCGACGTACGCACCCCGGCCGATCACGGTGCCGCCGGGCCTGAAACCCGGATCGCCAGGCGCCATAACCCGCTTTTCATTCGAGGCGTCTGCGTAGATCGGTGCTTGTGGGTCCCAGACCTTGACGTCGAAGGAGAGCACGTTGGTCAGCACGACATCTTCGCGGCGCGTGGGCAAATTGCTGGGAATCAATTCGGATGGCATCGTTTCGCTACGCTTGCCATTCAGCGTACCCCAGCGATTCTCGCGCATGGTCAACTCCGCCAGCCTGCCATCGGTCGTGGATGCGCCGCCCGCACGGCCGTCGGGCAGAACCAATTCGACACGGCGGTAAAGCTTGTATAACTGTTGCACGCCCGGCCGCGGAGTCGCGCTTTGATCGGGCTTGAGATACCAGATCACTTCCGCCACGTACGACTCGTCGTCGTTCCCACCGGCGCTGTTTCCAGCGGTCGAAACAAACGGCGGGCCTTGGCTACGGACCGTTAGCGCGATGACGTCGTCGGTGTCTCCGAAACGATTGTCGTTGTTCGGCCAAGAGCTGGGATGATCCTTCAGCGGCCCCTCGATGATCTCGATATATCCTCCACCCGTCTCGGCATCTTGCCATGGCAGGGCTTGGGCCGTGTGTCCGGCCAGATCGCTTTGCAGCTTCTGTCGGACCGAGCGCAGTTGATCGATCATTTCGATGGTGGCCCGATTGTTGCCCATGCGACCGCCCAGCATACTGATCGCGGTGGTCACGGCGGTCATCAGCACCAGCGTGGCGGCGATGGCGACCAGCAACTCGATCAGCGTGACTGCCTTGCGCCGGGCGCGCAACGAAGTGTTCCGGTATTTCATAGCATCTCCTCCTCGTTCCAGGGTCGCACGCTCGCCGGGTTGTCTGTCGCAACGACGGGCACTGACTTGGCGGAAAAGCAGTAATAGCAGCACGCGACCCAGCATAGCCCCTCTCCTCCATTGCATCGGCTCAGAGGGTTCCTGTCAAGCAAGATTCGCCACCAGCGGCGGCCTTATCTTCACATTGTAGCAGAATTCGCCAGGATTCGAGTCAAAAACCAACTCCCCGACCGGGTTGAAAGCTCCAGTAAAGGTATGCTGAAGCATAATCTACGAAGCCCGCACAATCATCCGCAGCAGCAGGGGCAGCACGATCAGGTTTCCGATTAGGCCGCCGAGCATCGAGAGGCTGACCAGCACGCCGAAGTAGATGGTCGGCACAAACTGGCTGCTGCTGAGGGTGGCGAAGCCGACGATTAGGGCCAGCGTGGAAAAAACGATCGCCCGGCCGACGCTCTGTTGGGCGGCGGCCAGCGCCTCGTCTCGCGATTGGCCTTCTCGGCGGCGGCGGCGAAAATCAGCCAGGTAATGAATCGAGCTGTCGATCGACAGGCCCATCGACACGGCGGCGATCATCGCGGCGCCCATGTTGATCTTCAAATCGAGCCAGCCCATCATGCCGGTGACCATCACAATCGGCAGCGCATTGGGCACCAGCGCGGCCAGCCCCAGAGAGACGCTCCGCGTGGCGACGATCATCATCAGCCCGATTCCCAGACAGGCGACGGCGAAGGTGATCCACTGATCTCGGATCATGCTGTCGATCAGATTGGCCAACAGCACATAAAACCCGGTCACCTCGGCGGCAGGTGTCTCTCCGTTGTCGTCGGTAGTGGCTGGAAAATGTTGCCGGCTGATCCGCTGGACCTCTTCGATCAGCGCGGTTTTGGTGGCCGACGATTGCTGCTCGGAAGAGCGCAGCATGATCCGCAGGTAATGCTGCCGGATGTTATCGCTTTGCCCGCTGTTATTTTTCTCATCGGTGCCGCGCAGCGTCTGCATGAACTTCGGCATTTTCCCCTGCATGACCTTCGCTCGCAACTCTGCGGTGGGAAGCAGCCGCGTGATGGACAGCGATTTGCTCGCAGCGTCTACATCAGCCAGGCTTAGCACCTTGCCCAGCTTGGCGGGTGGTTCGTCGCCAGCGTCGACGTTGACTTCAATCGCCCTCAGATCATTCTCCAATTCCCTCACGCGATCCAAATAGGCATCATTGAGATACTCCGGCGCCGGTACGATCACGTCCCACACTCCGGCGCCTCCCAATTCGCTTTCGACCAACTTGTAGGACTGCACCACAGGACTGTCGGAGCGAAAGTTCTTGGTAAAGTCACTTTCTACTTCCAGCCGGTGTGCGCCGGAGCCGACCGCCACGGCCGCCAAGAGTGTCATGGCGGCGACCGATTTTGGTTTTCGCTCAACGAGGCGAAACGTGCCGTGCAGCAGGCGATCCAAGGCACCTTCTCCCCAGGCCCGCTGGGGATCGACGTCGAATCGGCCCCACAGCACCAGCGGCGGCACGAGGAGTGCGACACTAAGAATCACCAACAGCGCGCCGATGGCCATCATCACGCCAAAATCTCGGACCGGCCCGACGTCGGTGACCAGCAAGGCGGAGAAACCCACGGCGTCGGTGGCGCAAGCCCAACAGATTGGGCCGGCCAGAATCGCGCCGGTGGCGGCCAGCGCATCGCGAGGTGACGCGCCGGACTGACGCGCCTCGCGAAAGCGGACGATCACATGGACCATCGTGGCCACACCGATCACGGTCACGATCGCCGTGAGCATCGTGCTGACCATGCTCAGATGCAGGCCGGACAACACGAGCGCGGCTCTCGTCAATAGTAGCGTCAACTGCACGACTGCAAGCGGGATCAGCACCCAGCGGAGGCTGCGAAAACAGAGTGCAATCGTCAGTGCCAACAGCGCCGTCGACGTCCAGCCCAGGAAATTGCCATCTTCCTCGATATAGCGAAACCCGTCGGTAACCATCACCGGCTCGCCGGCGAGCATCACGGGCTCGCCGGCGAGCATGTCACGCGAAAACACGTCGCTGGCGTGGCGTAATCCGTCGATGGTCACTCTTCGCGACGCCTCAGCGGTGGATTCCGGTTCGAGCATACATACGATGGCCGCGGTGCGATGGTCGGCCGAGTGCGTGTAACCTTCAAACAGCGACAGAAACTTGCTTGCCGCAGCATGATTGTCGTCGAGTATCCCGTCGCTCGGCCCAAAAGGTGTCGTCAACAGTACGTGATGAACGTCGGCCAGGCTAAGCGCGTCCTTGACGCCGGGCACTTCTTTAAGATCGGCCGTAATTTTCTCCAGCCGATCGAGTCCTCGGCCGTCTTCGTGCAATAGCTCTTTGTCGCGGTAGACCGCCAGCACGATTTCGTTGCCGCCGAAGGTCCGCTTGAGTTTCTCGTACGGCGCCAACAGCGGATCGTCCGGGGCGAACATGTTTTCGATCGAGCGATCGAACTGAAGCTGGCGCGACGGACCGTAAGCGGCGGCCGCGGCGACCACGGCAATTGCCAGCAGCGCCCAACGCCAGGAAATGAACTGGCGGCTGATTCGTTCGGCGAAAGTGGGGCTCGTCATCGGTGGATCCTGACGGCAAAAGAGCATGGTGAGCCCATTATCAGCGCTACAGCACCAGGTTTCAAAGACCGATGCCGTGTAATTCGTGCGGGGACTGGGGGCCAGGGGCTGGGGACTAGGGAAACATTGCTTTCGACTTGTCCGGCCCCCCATTTCCCGCCCCCCATTTCCCGCCCCCAGTCCCCCGCTTCTCGGGAAACGATTCGGAGTAGACGCGGCACGCGCGCTGCGTTCCGGTGATTTCGCGAAGCGAAACTACCTCAAAACGCGGCAAGATGCCGCGTCTACTTTGCCCGAACAGGACCGATTGTAGATTCGTAAGTTGTTGTGCGGTAGTGGGTTAAGGTCATTTCCTGGAGTCGTAACGCGCCTTGACCCCTGGCGAGCTTCGTCCGTATAATCCCCCGCTCGTCGGCCGCCGCCGGCCGTCTAACAGGTTTCCTCACCACGACTTACGCCAGCCCAACAGACCCTGCACGCCGCCCCGGCAAGGACGCCGTTCTGCACCGTTTCGATTCAACAATCGCCGCATTGAGCGCGGTCCGCAGACGACTCTCGCCTGCCGGCTGCGCCCGCGCTGCGGCCCAGTTGGCGCTGGTTTTCTTGGCGACCATGTTCATCGGCAACCGCCCTGTCGCGGCCGACGTTCAGCTGCCCGAGGCCGACCCGGCGCAGCCGCTCTCGATCTCGGCCGATTACGCAGCGCGGTGGACGCAAGGCAACGTCGAGATTTGGGTGCTGCGCGGCCGCTGCTCCGTGAGCCAGGGCGCCACCACGGCTCGCGGCGGCGAGGCGGTCGTGTGGATCGAAAATAACCGCCGGTCATCTTCACTCGCCCGCGACGTCACCGTTTATCTGGAGGGCGGCGTGCAGGTGGATTATCGGCGCGGCGGAGTCAACATTTCGCGAGGCCGACGAGACAGCACGGCGCAGATTCGCGACAAAACATGGCTGGGCAATTTTCGCGCTCGCGGCGGGCTGAACATGCGCGTGCCCCGTGTGCAGTCGGAGCCGCGAGCAAAGCCGGCGATTCTCCAGCGGGCCGTGGCGCGACGCAGGGCGAAGGGTGCCACGGGCAGCTCTGCATTTGCTGGATCACGTAAATCGCTTGGCAAGGGCGGACAAGCCGCCCATGGCACCCGACAAGAAAACCACGCGATCCGGCGGGTGCAATTCACCACGCCGATCAAGACAACAACTCGCGGCCCCGCGGCTCCACCCCGCGGCACCCGCCGAGTTCGCGTCTTTCCTCGCGGCGGCGGCGGCATTCAGGCGGAATGGTTTCCCAGCAATCGGCCCAACGAGCGAATCGCGATCATCGACAATGGCGTGCAACTGCTGATCGACGGGGTTACGATGGACGATTTCGGCGGCGGCACCGGAACGATCGACGTTTCGACCGACCGGCTGGTGATCTGGTTTACCGGCAAGGACTTGCCCAACTTGCGCGGCGGCGGCGATGGCACCTTGCAGTCCGAAAACCTGCCGCTGGAAATCTACATGGAGGGCAACATCGAATTTCGCCAGGGCGGCGACCGGGTGATCTATGCCCAGCGAATGTATTACGACGTCGCCAACCGCACCGGCACGATTCTCGACGCCGAGATAATCTCGCCGGTCCGAGAGTACCAGGGCCACGTGCGAGTGCGGGCCAAGTCGATTCGGCAGGTCGACGCCGA
The DNA here is from genome assembly GCA_022564995.1 of Planctomycetota bacterium. Lineage (GTDB taxonomy): Bacteria > Planctomycetota > Planctomycetia > Pirellulales > JADFKK01 > JADFKK01. Next base: position 14,100 of record JADFKK010000006.1, read on the forward strand.
TCGGTTTCTCCTCCGCGACGCCGTGCTGACCACCAGCGAACTCGGCGTGCCGCGCTATTCGATCACGTCCGATTCGATCTTGTTCGAGGATCTGCAATTTCCGCGGATCGACCCGATGACCGGCCTGGTGGAACTGGACCAAGACGGCCGCGCCGTGGTCGACCACCGGAGAATGGCCAGCAGCTCTCACAATTTCCTGCGCATCGAAGGGGTGCCGATTTTCTATTGGCCGACGATGGCCACCAATCTCGACGAGCGGAGCCTGTACATCAACCGGCTGCGGGTCAAGAGCGACCGAATCTTCGGGCAACAAGTCCACTCGCAGTGGAACGGATACCAGATGTTCGGCTTTCGCAACCCGCTCAAAGGCACCGAGTGGGACATCGACCTGGACTACCTCAGCGACCGGGGTCTGGGCGTGGGCACGGCGTTTCGTTACGACCGAGACGAACTATTCGGACTCACCGGGCGTCCGGCCGGATTCGTCGACGCCTGGTTCATCAACGACAATGGGCGGGACGATTTAGGCCGCGACCGCCTGGGACTGGTGCCCGAGGAAGACGTTCGCGGGCGGATATTGTGGCGACACCGGCAGCAGCTTTGGGACGATTATCAACTGACGGCCGAGTTGGGCTACATCACCGACCGCAACTTTCTGGAGCAGTATTACGAAAACGAATGGGACGGGTTCAAGGACCAGCGGACCGGCGTCGAGTTGAAATACACGAACGACAACATCTCCTGGAGCCTTAGCAGCGATGTGCGGATCAACGACTTCTTTACCCAAACCGAGTGGCTGCCGCGGGCGGATCATTTTTGGCTCGGCCAGTCGCTGTTTTTCAATCGGCTCACCTGGTACGAACACACGCAAGTCGGCTATGCCCGGCTGCGCACGGCCGACCCGCCGGCCAACGCGTCCGAATTGGCCAAGTTTGCGCTGCTGCCCGGCGAGACCGCCGAGGTCGAAGGCGAGCGGTTCGTCACGCGGCAGGAAATCGACATGCCGTTTCAATTGGGCGTGGTCAAATTCGTGCCGTATCTACTGGGCGAAGCGGCCCATTGGGGATCGGACCTCAGCGGCAAAGACAACCAGCGGCTGTTCGGCCAAATCGGCTTGCGGGCCAGCCTGCCGATCTGGAAAGTCAACCCGGCCGTCGACAACCCGCTGTTCGATCTGCACGGGTTGGCACATAAAGTTACGTTCGACTTTGAGATGAGCTATGCGGACGCCAATCGGAACCTAACGGAGTTTCCGCTGTACGATGCGATCGACGACGACTCGATCGAACATTTTCGCCGGCGGTTTGCCTTCGACCCGGTGTTCGACCGGCGGTTTTACGCCCTGCGGAGCGGTCTGGCCGGTTGGGTCACGTCGCCCAGCGTGGAAATTGCCGATGACATGGCCATCATGCGGTTCGGTATGCATCAACGCTGGCAAACCAAGCGCGGCCCGACGGGCGCGCAGCAGACGATCGACTGGATCACGCTCGACGTCGATGGCACCTGGTTTCCGAACGAGGACCGCGACAACTTCGGCGAGTCGCTGGGGCTGGTCGATTACGACTTCCGCTGGCATGTCGGCGACCGGCTGACGCTGCTCTCCGACGGCATTTTCGACTTTTTCGACGGCGGGCAATCGCTGTTCACCGTCGGCGGTTTTTTGAATCGGCCCGAAAACGGCAGCATCTACCTCGGCTATCGTTCGCTGCAAGGCCCGATCAATTCCCAGGTTCTGGCTACCTCGTTCATCTACCGCATGAGCGAACATTGGATCGGCTCGTTCGGCACAGCGGTCGACCTGGGCGACGAAGGCAACATCGGCCAGCACTTCGCCGTGACCCGCATCGGCGAATCGTTCATTGTCCGCGTCGGCGTCAACGTCGACGAAGGCAAGGACAACGTCGGCGTCAGCCTGGCCATCGAGCCGGTATTCATGAAGCGATCGAGACTTAGTCGCACCGACCTAATGCACCTGCCGGTCGGAGGAATCGGCCGGCTATAAATTCATGTCACCACCACCAACCAACCGCGGCTGGATCAACAAATTCGCCGACGCCTTTAGCGGCCTGGCGCTCGGTGTGCGCGGGCAGAGCAGCTTCCACGTTCACTTCGTCATGACCGCGGCGGTCATGGCGGTCGCGGCATACGTCCGCGTCACGACGATCGAGTGGTGTCTGCTCGTGCTCTGCATCACGCTCGTACTGACCGCCGAGATGTTCAACAGCGCCCTGGAGTATCTGGCCCGAGCCATCGACCGGGAACACAACCCGGACCTCGGCGCCGCGCTGGACATCGGCAGCGCCGCCGTGCTGGTCGCGTCGCTGGGCGCCGTCGCGATCGGCGTGATGATCCTCGGGCTGCGACTCGGCGCGATGCTCGGTTGGTGGCCCGAGATGTTCTGATCGCCAAGAGATATCGGCAACAGGGCGAGCGGCAGAATATGAAATACCAGCACGCAGCGCAAGCAAGTGTGTCTTCTTGACTCACTCGCTTGCGCGTCGTGCTAGTATTTGGTAAGTGTTCATTTGCCGCTGGCCTAAGTGCTGGCCTCTTTGCACGTTCAACCAGCGTCGACCCGTCGTTCACACACCAAGAAGCTATAATCAAAATCGTTCCGCTCATCCGCTGCTTTTCGTTCTTCACTGGCGAGCGTCCACATGTCATCCTCGAATGGCGGCAAATAAACATCGCCTTCGAGCTCCGCGTGAACCAGCGTCATGTAAAGCCGACTTGCTCGCGGCAGCGCTTCGCGAAACACCTCGGCTCCGCCGATCACAAACGCTTCGTAATCTAGGGCCACCAGCGACAGCGCTTCGTCCAAGCTGCCCGCCGTCTCGATTCCCTCCGCCGCGTAATCCGCCTGCCGGGTAATCACGATCGAACGCCGGTCCGGCAGCGGGCGGCCGATCGATTCGTAGGTCTTGCGGCCCATGATGATCGCATGGCCGATAGTCAATCGGCGAAACCGCCGCAAATCGGCCGTCAGATGCCAGGGCAGATCTCCGCCGCGACCGATTAGCCGGTTCTCGCTCATCGCCACAATTACCGAAAGCATGATATGGCCACCATTACACAGCGACTGTTATACGGCCACGGGTGCGGGAATGTGCGGGTGCGGGTCGTAATTTTCGATCGCGAAGTCTTCGTAGTCGAAGTCGAAGATCGAGCGGACGTTGTCATTCAGCACGAGGGTCGGCAGCTCTCGCGGCTGGCGCGCGAGTTGCAATTTCGCCTCGTCGAGGTGATTGCGATACAGATGTACGTCGCCGAACGTGTGAATGAACTCGCCCGGCTGCAGATCGGTCACTTGGGCAATCATCGCGGTCAACAGCGCGTAAGAGGCCACATTAAACGGCACGCCGAGAAACACATCGGCGCTGCGCTGATAAAGCTGGCACGAGAGCCGCCCCTCGGACACGTAAAACTGAAACAGCATGTGACACGGCGGCAGTTTCATCTGGGCCACTTCGGCCACATTCCAGGCGCTAACCACCAGCCGGCGAGAATCGGGATTGGTCTGAATTTGTTCGACCAGCTCGCTGATCTGATCGATCTGTCCGCCACCCGGCGTCGGCCAGCTTCGCCATTGATGCCCATAGACCGGGCCTAGCTCGCCAGCGTCGTCGGCCCATTCGTTCCAGATTCGCACACCGTGGTCGTTCAGATATTTGACGTTCGTTTCGCCGCGCAAAAACCACAGCAACTCGTAAATAATCGACTTGACGTGCAGCTTCTTGGTCGTCAGCAGCGGAAACCCGGCCGATAGATCGAACCGCATCTGATAGCCAAACACGCTCCGCGTGCCGGTTCCGGTGCGGTCGTCCTTTTCCACTCCGTCGTCGAGGATATGCTGCAAAAGATCGAGGTATTGTCGCATTGCCGCGGCTCCGAAAAGATCATCCATGACGCGAAACGGTATTGTAGCGGGCCGGAGCCCCTGGGTAAACGAGGCGCGCGAGGGGGGTGATGGGGTCTTTTGAATCGCGCCAAGTACAAACCCGCCTACGCAAAAAAATCAAACGGGAGATTGAAGAAGCGCCCCGTTCAATAACGGGGCGTTTCTTTGCGCATTCGCGCCCTTCCCCACCCCCGCCGCAGAACGTCTCATTACCTATAGTACAGATAGATCGGGTTTTCCAGGGGTTTGAGCTGGTTTCTTCTGCATGAATCATCGGCCGGCGTGGTGTTCGTACCACGCCGGCTTTTTCGTTTGCGTTTTGGTTGCTTGTCTAACCGGCGAATCGCAGGGAAGCGAAGATGATCGCACAAGCGAAAACACTGCCGAAAACAGTTTATAGTGCTGACCCCATGCGAGGGGAACGCAACAGGCGGCCCATGGCGCGCGCAGGACGGTCCTCGACACCGTTAGCGCCGAGGACTTCGATTACGAATAGAAACGACGCCCAAGGAGAGCCAATGAAATTACGAGGGTAAACGCAGAACGCCCAGGCAGCCACTTGGACCGCCGGGGCGTCGTGCTCTGCTCTGCCTTGGCAGGGGCGAGTAGGGCCATCGGGAGGCAGAACGTCATAACTACTCAGCAGTTACGGCGAATGACGACACGGCAAACCAAGGCGACAACACGACTTAGCATTGGGAACGAACCATAGGGGCTGCGAAAATGCCGGGTACAAAGGGTAACGTCAACGCGATGACTCACGGGGTTTGCTCATATCTGAGTCTGGGCAAGCTACCGAAGGGCTGCGCGTACATTCGCAGGCAGGTATCGGCGTTTCGTCGTGAGTTGGAAGCGGCCGTCGCCGAGCAATGCGACGGCGAGATAAACATTCGTGACGCGGCATTCGTCAACAGCGCGGCCAGGCATGAGGGCCGGTGCCAGTTGCTTACGAAATACCTGCGGGGTGATGACTGCAAATCGTTGGCGGATCGGCTGGCGGTGCTCCGCGAGATTGGACACGCCACCGACCGCATGTCTGCCCGATCTGCGGACGTCACGGCAAGCGCTCGCCCTATTGCTCCAAAGACTGCCAACTCAGGGCGTCCGAGCCGGGCTACCACTTCCCGACGCTGGACATCGCCCCGCCAGCCGAGGGCCGGGAGGTGGTGCGCTGGGGCGAGCGGACGGACGCCGAGGCACAACTGAATTGAAGGTGAACGCATGGCACTGGCGATGGACCTACCGCCGATGCGATCCACGAATTGGACCCGCCTCGACATGAAAGCAGAAGCCGAGGGGCAGGCAGTATCGAAGCTGTACGGGTTTCGGATTATGCGTCCAGCCGGTAAGCGTGGCCAGCGTGTGTCCAGGCTGGCGTCGCTGAGAGCGTAACCCCCGTTGTGGGTAAATCGTCCAAACTTTGGACAATTGGGACAATCGGAAACATAGATGAGATGAGCGACCAACTACAACAACTCGCGAATGACCCGATGCTGTTCTTTGACCAGCTACGCATCCCGTCCGCGCATGGCGACGCGGTGTTCGGCGACGTGATGGCCGACTTTCAACGTGAGCGATTCGAGCAACTGTCACCGGCGTTGCTCGCGGTACGCGCTGGCGAGAAACCTCCGATCGGACGCTACTGGTGGACCGCGACCAAAGGGGTGAGCAAAGATTCAGATTTAGCGTGCTGCCTCCTCTATCTCCTCGCGTTCACCCCGCGGCCGTTGACGTGCCATGTTGGCGCCGCGGACCGCGACCAAGCCGCCGAGTTGAAAAAGGCGGCGGTCGACATCCTCAGACTGAATAGCTGGCTTGCCGAGTTGGTCGAGGCGAAAAGTTATACACTTCGCAACCGGCTCACTGAATCGACATGCGAAATCATCGCGGCCGACGTGGCGGGCAGTCACGGGGCGCGGCCCTCAGTTTTAATTCTGAATGAGTTGTCGCATATTCAGAAGAAAGAGTTCGCTGAAAACCTCTTGGACAATGCAACGAAGGTTCCGCGCGGACTGGTTTGCATCGCGACGAATGCAGGTTTTCAAGATACATGGCAGTGGCGTTGGCGCGAGCGTGCCCGACTTTCCGATCGCTGGTGCTTTCCATCGCTACGCACAGCCGCCGCCGTGGTTATCACCGGACGATATCGAAGAGGCGAAGATACGCAACTCGGCAAATCGCCAGGCGCGTCTGTTTCACGGGGAGTGGCTTGCCGAAAACGAAGGAGATGCCCTCGACTCAGAAGTGATGGTCCCGGCAGCGCTCATGGCGACGTTGCCACAGCGTTAGCACTGGCCCTGTTGTCGGCTCGTTCACATTCACATATTCCAAATCGAATCAGTAGAGAGCTTGTTTGTTTTCCGTAATTCCAGGAGCGGCGACGGTTTCGGTGGTTTTTGGTAACTTTCCTATCGTGCGTCGTCGTCGCTCTTTTGTTTTTCAACATCCATGGAGGGGTTAGAAAATGGGCTCTTTCGGAGAATTCGTGGGCGAATCGGCGGTGTGTCGGTAGTTTGCTTCCCAATTTCTCACTGCCAAAAACATACCGTCTCGACCGCCGCAACGTGTTTCTGAGCAATAGCTTGTGCCTTCATGACTGAAATCAACCCACGGATTCTTCCGAGGAGCCTTAAGTCATGGGTGCTTGTCGCGGGCCGATCGTCTCGCAGTAAGCAGACGCGCGCACTAGAACGGAGTCTGCCCACCAGATACAAAATGCACGCCGCGAACATTGAACCGCTACCCAATCACCCGATTCACAGCCTGCTAAGCAATCCGAATGACTTGACGACTGGATGGGGACTGTTGTACGTCACGATCGCGAGTCTCGACTTGACCGGCAAGAGTTTCATTTGGATCAGCGAACGCGGTGGCCGTCGCGAGGCGTTTGCGATCCCGACTCAATGGGTCGAAGCCAGCGTCGGGCAGTCGCGAATCGAGGCGTGGAAAGTACGGCCACCCGGGCATGGCGAACCGCTCACGATCCCCGCTTCCGAAATGGTTTTCATGGCGTATCCGTCGCCGAGCGATCCAAAGGGAAGCGTCTCGCCACTCGCGGCGGCGGCCGGTGCGATCGACGCGGACACGTCAATCGAAACGTCGCAGGTTTCCGCTTTCCGAAACGGAATCTTCCCACAGCATTTAATCATCGCCGGCACACTGCCGGGTCACGAAAACCAACCGCCCTTGACAAAGCAACAGCGAAAGCAGTTGATCGACCCAATACGCAAGATGTATCAAGGGGCGCATCGAAGCGGCGAGCCGATCATTTTGGATGCGCTTGTCAAAGATATCAAACCGCTGGGCAATCGTCCCAACGAAATGGATTGGCTCGATTCCGGCACGATGATCAAAGAAAAGATTCTATTGAGCTTTGGAGTCAATGCGATCGTGGCGGGCCAAGTCGAAAACGTAAATCGCGCGAGTAGCGTGGCCGCCGAGTCGCACTTTTGCAGCAACTTGAATCCGAAGCTTGAACTGCTTTCGCAGGCGTTCACCGAATGGCTCGCGCCGATGTTCGCAGCGCCCGGCGAGCGGTTGGTCGTTTGGGTCGATCGTTGCGTCGCGCGGGACGATGAACTGCGAATCAAAAAGTGGGAGATTGCCGCGCGGCACTCCCTCATAACGGAAAGAAAGCGTTTCGCAAGCTGCTAAACGATCAAGTCAAGTCGATCGTCAAAGAGTTGCGAGCGATGGTCGTCTGTTCTCGGCAACACGACTCGCGCCGCGCATCGCGGACTGCACTGTCACCGTCGTCGATGCTCTCGAAGAATCGATTCTTGGTGCTTGACGCCGGTTTCTCTCGAAACCGACGCTCTGTGCGGCTCACCAGCGGCCTCTACGAACCCAACGCGACCCGAAACACCCTGGAAAACAGCGGCCGTCAGAATCGACGTGGGGCGTGCGGCCGTTTCCAAAATGCGAACGATCGTTCGTATTCTTGACACCGGCCAACTGGCCGGGGTACAAACAAAGCGAGCCGGACGGGCGCGTAAACACCCGACCGGCCCTTCCAATTCCGTCACCCTACATGAGAGGGCAACGTCATGGCAAAGGCCAATTCTAACAAGAGACGCGCGAAGGCGAAAGCGAAGAAGCGGGCCGCAGTTTATCTGCGGATGTCAACCGACGATCAGCACACGTCGATCGACAATCAGAATCGAGCCGTGGCCGATCTGGCTGGACGCGAATACGAAAAGGTCGCGGTGTATTCCGACCCAGGCAAGCCGGCCAGCAAGAGAAGAGTCAAGCGGCCGGAATTCGACCGGATGCTCACGGACGCGGCGGCCGGTAACTTCGATGTAATTGTCTGCTATGACCTATCGAGATTCACCCGTCTCGACATTCTCGATTCAGGTCCGGCATTGAATGGCCTTCGCGACGCTGGGGTAATTATCCACACTGTCTCTGAGGGTCGATTAAATATGTCGGAGGAATTCGACAGACTGAAACTCTCTTTTCTCATCGAACACGCCAACCGTGAGGCTAGGTCGATCGCCAGGCGATCGCTGGATGGCCGAGCAAATAAAGTGAAATGTGGCGGTGCGGCGGGCAGCAAAACGCCTTATGGTTTAGCTCGCGAGGTGACGAATGAGAAGGGGAAGAAAACAATATACGCTCGCCGCGACCCATGGAATCCAGGACGCAAAACAGAATGGCGATTCGTCCCCGGCGACGCGGAAGAGGTCACAGTCGTGCGATGGCTGTATCGTGAATTCGCAAAACGAGTTGTCAGCTATCGACAGTTAGCGGATGAATTGAACGTCAGTGGCACGCCTTCGCCGTCGGGCGGCAAGTGGGGCGGCAAAGCCGTAAAGGACATCCTCACCAGCGAAAAGTATGTTGGCGATGACGGCATGGGCAAGGTGTCCAACGGCGAGCACTATCGTCTATCCGACGGCGAGTGCGTCGAATCGGATCGTGACGCGAAGGGAACGGACAACCACGAACCGGCCATCGTGGCGAGCAACATTCACAAGGCGATTATCAAACGAGAAGCATGGAGGAAAGTTCAAGCCAAAGTGAAGCGGAGACGTACTACGAAGAGTCGGCCGCGTGGCCGCAATCCACTGTCGAGGATTCTTGTCTGCGGAAACTGCGGGCGTGGACTGACCGTGCATCACCCCAAGGGCGGTCGGGTGCGATATATCTGCCCGTCCTATTGCAAGTATTCGCAGGCCGGTTGCGGCGCGTGGTCGGTCGCTGGTGACGAAGTTCTGCCGTTGCTACTCGACGTGATTCGAGAGCACCTCGACGAAGCCCTTATCGAGGCGGCCAGTCCAAAGGCGACAAAGCCGGCCCCTTTGAACAACGGCCGGGAAAAGAGAATCGAGAAGCAACTCGCGGAGTTGCAAAGCAAGATCAAGACGGGCCAGGAACGATTCTTGACCGCGCCCAAGAAACTCACCGCCGGGCTCGCGGACACATTAGAGAAGTGGCAGACGGAGCTTGCCGATCTGCAACGCGAGTTTCTCCAGGCCCAGGGTGAAGCCAATCAGCCCGTCGCCGAAACATTGGACTATTGGGACAGCCTATCCGGCCGCGTCCAGACGCTAACTCAGTGGCGAGAACCCGGTAGCAAAATGCGGGTCGTGGGTGTCAGCGATGGCAAGTGCAAGGTGTCCAACCCAAATCCGCAACGGCTGTAAGCAATCGAACGTCTCGCCCCCGGACAGGATAATGGGGACATGAGCGAGACGACGCACGAACGCCGCTGGTATCAGTTCAGCTTGAAGACGCTGCTGGTGGTGACGACGGTGTCGATAGTGACGTTTGGCGGCTGGATTCAATACGTGCGGCACCGGGCACAGGTGAACCGGGATAGAGTAGCGCCGATAAAGGAGGCGGTGGCTAAGATTCATGACTTAGGCGGAACGGTTTTGGTCGGCGCTTCATATTCTTCCAGCGGCACTGACCTTCCGGTTTTCAGCGGATACCCCACTCAATCGTGGCTAGAAGAGCAGTTTGACGATCCGGGCGGCCCCCGTGACTTCAACGTGACGGACTTTTGGGGTGTGAGCTTACAGGAGGTCGAGGACGCCGATGGTGTGCTTGAGCATCTCTCTGACCATCTCGAACGAATGATCGGTCTTTGGTATCTGTCCCTTTATGGTACCGATGTCAGCGACGTTGGTCTGGCGCACCTAAAAGGGTTGACCACTCTCCTGCACCTGTACCTTGGAAACACCAAGGTAACCGACGCCAGCCTTGAGCATCTGAAGGGGCATAAGTTCCTGCGAATTTTGGACCTTGATAACACCAACGTCACAGATGCTGGACTTGAGCACTTGAGACCGCTCAAAAATCTAACATTCCTCGGCCTCCGGCAAACCAAAGTCACCGACGAAGGCGTCGAGAAACTCCAGCAGTCATTGCCAAACTGCCAGATTTCCCACTAACCACTGCCGTTGACCTTCGCCCCGACGCGCCGCTCAAAAGACCCCACTACCTGCGAGGAAGGGCATTTTCGGCTTGACGCAGCGGCGGGCCAGGCGAACAATCGGAGCATCGTTTTTTCGACACGCCAAAACGCTGTAGGAGGCGTCTCCGACGGCGACCCACGACCGTGCATGCCATTCGTCGCCGTCGGAGACGCCTCCTACAAATATCCCCGGAGAACCCCGCATGACGACTCGCGAACGCTGGATTGTTTACCCGTTGCTGTTTTTGGCCCTGGGCAGTTCGATGAAAAGCCACCTCATCCACCGCTTTGAATGCCGCACATTGGTGGCCAGCAAAATCGAGATCGTCGACCGCCATTCGCGCCGTCAGGCGGTCTTTCAATCGACCCCAGACGGCGGCGAGCTATCGCTGATCTCCCCCGTTACGGGGGCACAAACGACGATTTCGTCGAACAGCGTTTTCACGCAGTACGTGAAGACGTTCCACCTGAATGGTCGGCAGCTGATCAAACTACCCGTTCCCGCCGACGCGCTCGACCCGCCGATCAAGATCAAGGGCAAACAGCCGACGAAAAAGAAACCAGCGCCAAAGGAGTAACGTAGCCGTTCACGGAACCTGAAACAGAGAACCGCTAATGAACGCTGATAAACGCTAATAACATCAGACCCAACGCGGATCAGCGCCGGATCGCCGCTTCCATCGGAATGATTCCTGAGTTGGCGGAGGATTTGAATTCGGGTAACACCAACTGTTTCACGACACGACTTCAAACGGCTAATGGGTTACGAACTCGAAACTTCGTCCTTTCTTTCATTAGCGTCGATCAGCGTTTATTAGCGGTTCCCGTCTTTGAATTCCTCACCCGCCCCCTGTTGTGGATTATTATTCCGCGAACGGTTACGGAATAACGGCCCGATGCGGCAGACGATTACCGCGGATACTGCTTCTCTCCAAAACGCCGCTGGCGAAAAACGGCCAGGCCATGCAGGGCGTGATACAGGCCGCCACATTCGATGTCATCTTCGGCCAGGTCGGCCAGATAGCCGCACAGAAAGACGACGCCCCGCTCGACCCACGCCTCGCGCAGCTCGGCATCGTCGAGGGCCAGGGCCAGAAATTCCAGCGTGTGGCCGGATGCGGCCAGACGTTCCTTGACGTTCGGAAAAAAATGAGGGCGGTCGAAATAGGCCATCGAAAACTCACCACTGTCGGCCTGATACTCATGGGCCTTAGCAATCGCCTCGCGAATGCGCTCGTCGGCCGTCCGCCAGCCATCGGCCAGAAACATCGGGGCATGGGCGCCGCCGCCTTTCGCCGCACGATAACGGTTCAAGGCCATCGACATGCCGATCAACCGATGGCTGCCGCCGCAGGCGCCCTGGCCCAGATAATGGTCGGCCTCGGCGGCGACCAATCGCTCTAAGCTCCACTCGCGCCCGTGGCGATTCTGCCAGGTCGCGTCGATCGGCAAGTATCGACTCAGGCCGATCAACGTCCAACTCGCCTCGCGGTCGGCCTCGACTTCCCATTGGGCCCGCCGCACGAGATCGTCGATTACGTGCTGCCGACCGTCAACCATCAGTGGATGGTTCCGCTCCAAGTCACATTGCGAGAGCACGGCCAGCCATTGATCGGAATGTCCCTGGCCCTTGACCGTGCCGCCTTCGAGGATCACTTCCAGGCCGCCGTCCGCTCGATCGCTGTCATCATGAGCGCGCAGGTTCCAGCCGGCCAGACGGCCGCCTTTCAGCAGATAATCGACCGCCGGCACCAGCCGCCCTTCGTGCTCGACCTCGAATCGTTGGCCATAAGCCAGCGCCCCGTGCAACACCTGCCAGGCCGCGTGATCGGTCGTGTTTAGCCGGCGATTGTAGAGATTCGATTCGAGCGTCTCGTCGACGAGCGCTTGCAGGGCGTCTTCCCCGGGGGGAGCGGCGGGCGGCGGTGTTTCGATCTTCGGCGGCGAACATCCGGCCAGCAGCGCGACCCACAACACAAGCGTCCGTGGGCGGAACATGGTGGGACAACACAGCACCGACAGATTACCATGCGGGCAGCACATCAGCAGAAGTCCGATTCCAATGCAGCAGAAAACGCGACGCCAAGACGGCCGACGCGGCCTGTCAGAGTAACACCGGCGCTGGCATCAAGCAAGTTTTGACGTGGGCAGCGACGGCGCATCCCGAGGCCGCCACCCGGTTTATGGCGGCGCCGCTCGTTTGGCCGGTTGACAGGCCGTTTTCGATCGACGCCGCGGCGGGCGCAGGAAAATTAGGGCTGCAGACCAGCCGGGGGGCCTAGCGGAATCGGTCGTGAGGTGTAGAATGCGCGGAGTTTAACGATAACCCTGATCTTGCGGCTTGGGGTGTTTAGGGTATTTTTTTCTTTCGCTTGATAAGGAGAGTACCATGCGATTAGTAGTCACTTTTATCGCCGCGGGCATGATTCTGCTCGGTTCGGTCGCTGCGTATGCGGACGATGCGCCGAAACAGCGCCGGCTCCGTCCCGTTCAGCGACGAAGTGTTCAAAAGCTTCGCCCCGTCCAAAAGTCGGTGCAGAAGCATCGTCAAAAATCAGTCCAGAAGCATCGTCAAAAGTCGGTCCAAAAGCCGACGCAGAAACCGACCCAAAAGGGTCGCCGCACCGCGACCCGCCGCACCGATACTCGGCGCATCGCCAGTCTTCGTAGTGACAGTCGCCAATTCGGCAGTCGCCTGCGTCGGCGCTAGACGTCGTGGCCCGCCTTGTGTGAAAGTCGCACGGCAGCCGCGGGCAACAAGAGACCAAGGCGCCTCCAATCGCCGCGAGCGATGGGGGGCGTCTTTTTTTGATATTACTGTGTTAGAGTAAGGGCGCTAGCATGACAGGCGCGACCACTGGTCGCGGCTTTACAAGTGAGAGATTCGTCAAATCGAAGAAGGGGCTTCCAGATGTATATTAAATTCACCGCCGTTGTCTTGATCCTGTCCGTGGGCTTGGCCTGCCAGGCCGCGGACATCAAGAAAGAGGAAGTCGAATACCAAAACGAAGCCTTCGAGACGTGGTGGGAAGTCAAGCTGGAGCGCAAACTCTCCGAATTACCCACCGCGGGCAAAGTGCCCGACTATCGCATTCCCTACAGCGGACACGACTATCCCGACCGGGCCGGCGGCGTCGACGCCCGACAGCGAGGCCGGCTCTCGCCGCTCGGCAAGTACGACATGGCCTTCAACGGCGGCCGCGGGCTGGCGGTGGCTTTTGAACGACGCGACGTGACCACGAACAATCGCGGAGCAGGACGCGGCCGGTTGTTCGGCGGTCGAGGCGGACGCGGAGATCGGCTGGAAAATCTCGACCGGCAGGTCAGCTTCATCGACCGTTTTCGTGCCCGTCGTAGCGTCGGTTGGTATGGTCACTGTAACGGCTGGACGGCCGCGGCCATTCGCCACGCCGAGCCGCAAAAGGCGGTGGTGCGTAACGGAGTGACCTTCACGCCGGCCGACATCAAGGGCCTGTTGGCCGAATTGTACATGTACAGCGATACCGAGTTTCTCGGCGGCGTCGACGCGGCCTGTAACCCGGCCACGCTACACCTCACGCTGACCAATTGGCTGGGCCGCGGCGATCACCCGGTCGGCATGGACACGGCCGTCGGCAAGGTGGTCATTAACTATCCGATCTACGCCTACCAGGCGACCGTCACCAAGCGGTCAGCGAACACTCGCGAAGTGAAGATGACGGTCACCTACGCCGTCAACACGGGCGTCGAACAAGACGTCTCGCCCAAGCTGAAGAAGACGATGGGCTTCCACTACTCGCTGACCCTCAACGACGCCGGCGAAATCACCGGCGGAAATTACTACGGCGACAGCTCGCGCGTCGACATGCTCTGGACCCCGCTCAATCCGACCCAAGGCGGCACGAAAGGCAACGAGTTGGGCAGCCCGCACTTAAGCGCCCAAGAGATTCTCGCCATTTATCGCGACTCCGTACCGAAAGAGCTACACAAAAAGTGGCTGAACATCGATCCGAACGATCCCAACGCCAAAAAGGCTGAGAAGACTGAAAAGCCGGCCACTGAAAAGGCTGAAAAAAGCGTAGCAAAAGAAGGCGAGTAGGGAACTGCCGGGTGCGGCGAACCCTCCGAGAAACCCCCAGCCCCCAGCGGAAGCTGGGGGCCTCGTCGAATCTCCATCGACCGTCCATCCCAGATTCGACGCGCGTTCACCCTCTTTTGGGTCGGTTATTGGGGGAGTCGACGAATGGTTTTGATCGCGATACGTGCCGAAAGCCACGAAATCTCAGGTTTTTCGACGATGGCCCGTTTTTTCGCTTGCTTGCCAATTCAATTCATTTAAGATGTACCGTTCGTATTAAGAAGAGGTCTTCCGTGACGGTCACGGATCGTGCCCAACATCCTGAGAAACGCTACTGTAGAAGAAAGGTTGAGATGATGAAGAAAATGAAAAACTCCCTGCCGTATTTGGTCGTCGCCATGTTTGGCCTGGCGGTGGCCCCGGCGGCCAACGCCGGACAATTCCTGATCGACTTCGCCGGCACCGGCCCCAACTCGGCCGGAGCGGCACCGGGCTGGGATGCCATCAACAATCTCGTTCAAAATATTGGAGTTCCGATCACCGACATCAACGGCACGGACACCGACGTGACCATCACGGCCATCGACGACAGCTTCAATCCGAACAACACGGCATCGCCCAACAACACGCCTACTTACGACGGCTTTCTGGTTCCCGTCGAAGCGGTCAACGATTACCTGTTCAAGGTCGTCGACCAAGGCGGCACGACCGCCCGCATGAGGATCGACAACCTCGATCCGGGCGAGTACACCATCACCGTCTTTGAAGGCCGGACGTCGGACGCCGCCCAATTCGGCATTATCTGGGTCGGCGACAACAGCGGCAGCAACGAGCCCGGCTCGGAGAACACCGGCAGTTTCGCGCATTCCAGCGGAACCGTCGCCGTGAACATCGCCGCCGGCGACGTGCTCTGGTACAAGCACCTGGAAGACGGCTCGGGCGGAATCAGCGGCATGATCATCAATCCCGTGATTCCGGAGCCCAGCAGCGTCGTTCTGCTGGCCCTGGGCGCCTTGGCCGGTTGTGGCCTGCTGCGACGTCGGCAGCGCTCGTAAGCGCCGAACCGACATCCTTTCCATTATCGCAATCCCGAAACCTAAAACCCCCAGCCCCCAGCCCCCAGCCCCCAGCGGGAGCTGGGGGTTTTTTCGATTCCACCTGGAACCTCAGAGTTCCAGTCAACTCCACCGTGACGGGTCGTGGTTTTCAGACTACGATGGTATGAAACTGGAGTTTGCAGATGCCACGACGCGGGTTCATCACCGGGAGTTATTTATTCGCACTGGCCATCGTGTGCGCGGCGCCGACCGCTCGTGCGGCCGAAGCGGACGACTCGGGAATTGCCGAGCTGGTTAAGTTGCTGGCCAGCGTGGACGACGCCGACTTCCAGTTCGATCTGCTCAAGGGCATCTTAGAGGGGATCAAAGGACGGCGCGATCTGAAGATGCCCAGGGCTTGGCCGGCCGCATACACCAAGCTTTCAAAAAGCAGCAGCGCCGAAGTCCGCAGCCAAGCCCGTGTGCTGGCGCTTGCGTTCGGCGATCCGGCGGCGCTGGCCGAGCTGCGCAAGGTGCTGGTCGACAAGGCGGCAAAGCCCGACGCGCGGCGCAGCGCCCTGGCCTCGCTCGTACAAAGCGGCGCCAAAGATCTCGCCCCCGCGCTGCACAAGCTGCTCGACGAGCCGGACATGCGCTCCGCGGCACTGCGGGCGCTGGCCAGCTATCCCCACAAAGCCACGCCCGGCTTAATCGTCGGCCGGTATTCGATTCTTTCGACATCCGAAAAACAAGACGCCATCGGCACGCTTGCCTCGCGGCCCAGCTTCGCGCTCGCCCTGCTCGCGGCGGTCGAACAGAAGAAGATTCCGGCCAAGGACATCTCGGCCTTCACGGCCCGGCAGTTATTGGCATTGGGCGACGAGCAGGTGAGCGGCAAGCTGGCCAAGGTCTGGGGCACGATTCGCAAATCGTCCGATGAAGCGACCAAGCTGATCGCCCAATACAAGAAGGTCTACACGCCCAAGTTTCTCAAATCGGCCGACACGTCGCACGGCCGGTTGGTCTTCAAGAAAACTTGCTCGCAGTGTCACACCCTTTATGGCGACGGCGGCAAGATCGGACCCGACCTGACCGGCTCGAATCGGAAGAACCTGGACTACGTGTTGCAAAACGCGCTCGACCCCAGCGCCGCGGTTGGCAACGCCTATCAGATGACCACCATCATCACCACCGCCGGCCGCGTCATCTCCGGCATCGTGCAGGAAAGGACCGGCAGCGCCCTAACGATTCAAACCGCCAACGAACGGGTCGTGCTGTCGCTCGACGACGTCGAAGCCACCAAGCTTTCCACCGTTTCGATGATGCCCGACGGCCTGCTGCAGAAGTTGACCAAAGAAGAAGTTCGCGACCTGCTCGTCTATTTAGCCACCTCCGATCAAGTGCCGCTGCCCGAGGGGGCGGACGAGCAATCGGGACGGTAGGAATTCATGAATCCTTCTGTCGGTCCCGTCGACTCCGCGAACGACGGTTGATAACGCCGGCACAGCAGCGGTTCCACCGGCTTTTTCTCACCAATACTCCCCGTCCAAAACGCTAGCGCCGTACATGCTACCGGGACGCTGTTCACAGGTGATGGCGCGACACACCCAGCCGCGGTTGTTATCTGTCAGCTATGGCATCGCTCTCACATCGAGATTGAGACGCGATCAACATCTTACAAAATAAGCGCCGCCACTTTTCCCGTCACCTCGTCAAGGACGCCCTCCTCCGCGCGATCTTTCTTCTTTGCGCGGCGGACCTTCCAGTCGAGGCTCATGACTTGATCGGCGAGCACGGCGCTGGGCTCGCTTTCGGATACAACCACCTCGAACGGATATCCCTTGATGCGGCTCGTCATCGGACAGAGCACGCACAGCGACGTCTTGCGGTTGTAGGCCTGCGGTGAGAGCACCAGAGCCGGTCGGCGACGGGCCTGCTCGCGGCCGGCCTGAGGATCAAAATCGATCCAGATGATGTCTCCTCGGTCGGGCACATAGGCCATCAGTCCGTCTCCTCCGCTCCAACGGTCCGACCGGTCTGAATCTCCTGGTGCAGATTTTCAGCCGTGATGCCCGAAAGCAATTCATCGAGCGAGTAAGCGTGCCGGCGAGGCGTGATGATCAGCTTGTCGCGCTTTACATCGAGGTCCGCCACGCTGCCGGGCGTGATGCCCAACGCCTCGGCGACTTTGCTCGGTACACGTAGTGCGACACTATTGCCCCACTTGGCAAATTGAATCTCCATGATCGCTCCGTGTGAATGCTCGCGCCACTAATGGATATACAATGAGTATACATTGCCGATGAAACTTCGTCAATCCGCCTGTCGGCCATGTTTTCGCTTTGACAACGAATGGGCTGGTCGCGGACAATTGGGGTCGGTCTTCGACCACTCTCTCTTGAGACGCGTTACGGAGAACACTATGAACACGACGCCACTGATCTACCTGCTGCTCACTTGGACCGCGACGGCTGCCGAGCCCGCGATCAATCCGTTTCCTTCGCCGGCGCTTTCGGAGGAGGTGGCCGAGTGGTCGTTTAATCGCGGCGCTCAGGGTTGGACGGCGGAGCGAGATTGCACGCTGAGTTGGAAAGCCGGGACGCTACAGGTGACGAGCACGGGCGACGATCCGTATTTTCATCGGCCGATGAACGTGGCGGGCGGACCGATGCGGCTGGTGATGCGCGTGCGCAGCCGCACGGCGGGAAGAGGATCGCTTTACTGGGCCACGCCCACAGCGCCGCGAAGCGAAGAACGAAGACGTAGCTTTCGCCTGGTGCATGACGGGAAGTGGCGCGAATACGAGATTCGCTTCGAGGTGGCCGGGCGGCTGGCCGATTTGCGGATCGACCCGGGGACGGCACCCGGCACGTTTGAGATCGACCGCATGACGCTGTTTCGCGATCAGCCGCACCCATTGGTCATCGAGCGGGTGCTCAGCGGCGCCGAAGGCACACGCTTTGAAGTGAAGAATCGCAGCAGCCGGCTGGTTGCGTTCAGGGCCGCCGGCCGACAATACAGCGTTGCGGCGGGCGAAAAGGTCACGGTCAAGCCGCCGGTCAAGGGCGTCGCGCCGCTCGAAGCGGTGAGCGTTGACATCATTACTGAGCTGTTTCCGCCGCTGCGCCGGACCGTGTTTGTCCATAACGCCAGGGCCAATTCCGATTGGATCACACGGCGGGGAGACGGATTTACGGCTCGCATCGCCGACGACGGATCAATCGTGCGGATCGAACGCGAGGGCCAACTGCTGGCGTTCATCGGACCGCTGGTTCACTACGACGGCAAGCCGCCGCGATTGTCGATCGTCGGGCGGGGCGACGTGCTGCGTTTTCGAGGCGAGGGCGTCACGGTCGATTTGTCGATCGAGGGCAAGGAGATTTCCATCGCCATCGAGAGCGGTAAAGTGTGTGAAGGACCGGTCGTGCGGACCATCGGCTCGCTGCAGCAGGGCCTGCTGGCCGGGCTGGAATATCTCGGCCGGGGTGAGCGCAGCAGTTCGAAGCTCGACGTCGAGACCGAGGCGCATCTCCGCTATGCGCCCAACGCGCTCGACGTGACCATGCCGCTGATGGCCTTCGTCACCGACCGAGCGACCGTGGCCATGACCTGGACGGACATGACCTTGCAGCCGACGTTCGCTACGCCCAACTTCTTCGACGGCGCGGACGATCACCGCATGTCGCTGCGCGGCAAGAAGCTGCAAGTGACCGTCCGCGTCGACCAATGCCCATTGGAGGAGATGATTCTCTGGGCGGCGAAGAAGCAGGGCCTGCCGCCGCTGCCGAAGGCGCCGCGGACCGCCGAGGAGCAATGGAAGCTGTGCCTGAAAGCAATCAACGGCCCGCTCAAGGGCAAGGGCGGCTGGGGTCACTGCGCCGGCGAGCGCTGGGCCCGGCATCCGTATGCCGACATTGCCTCGACCGTGTGGCGCTTGACGGGCAAGGCGCCCAACGTGCCGCGGATCGTGCCGAACGGAGCCCACGTTCACAACGACGCAATCTACTTCGTCAGCGGGCGGACCAAAGAGTGGCTCGACCGCCAGCGCCGCAAGATCGACGGCATCATCCGCCGGCAAAAGCCTGATGGTTCGTTTCGCTACGCCGGCAAGTTTGCACGCGGCCATTTTGAAGACACCGCCAGCGGCCAGTGTGCGAAACCTGCCGTCGACCTGCTGGAATTCGCCCGCATCACCGGCGACGCCAAGGCCCTGGCGGCCGCCCGACGCACGCTCGATTACATGCAGCGTTTCCGCACCCCACGCGGCGCGCAGGTCTGGGAAGTGCCGCTGCACACGCCCGACCAATTGGCCTCGGCCTATCTGGTTTGGGCCTACACCCGCGGTTACGAACTGACCGGCGAGCGCGAATACCTGAAACAGGCCCGCCGCTGGGCGCTCTCGGGCGTGCCGTTCGTTTACCTGTGGAGCCGACAGCCGACGACGACCTACGCGACAATGGCCTACGCGACCGTGCCGGTATACGGCGCGACCAATTGGCAAGCGCCCGTGTGGATTGGTCTGCCGGTGCAATGGGTCGGCGGCGTCTACGCTTACGCCCTGACGATGCTCGCCCCGCACGACGATTCGCTCGACTGGAACCGTCTGGCCCGCGGCATTTTGCACTGCGCCGAACAAATGCAATATCCCGACGGCCCGCATGCCGGCTTGCTGCCTGACGCATTCATACTCGACGGACAACAACGCCTGCCGGCGCGGATCAATCCCTGTGCGCTGGTCAGCCTGCGGCTGGTTCTAGACGGCAAGCTCGACTTTCTCTCCGTCGCGTCCGATAAACAACACCGCGTCGCCGCGCCGTTTCCGGTGACGCTGCGCGACGGCAAAGCGCACATTCGTGCTCTTCGCGGCACCAAATACCAAGTGCTCATCGACGGAAAAAAGATCGTCGACGTGACGTCCCAGGGCGACGACGTCGTGCCGCTGCGGTGAGCGAACCGCGACGACGGCCAGCGGCTAGCAGCCCCACGCTCCCCAGCAACAGCAGCCCAGCGGTCGATGGCTCGGGCACTTGCTCCGCGCCGGCCAGAAAGGCTTCGACGTCGAGCGGGCTGGCGGCCGGGTCGGCGGCGCCGAATTGCCAGAACTGGGCCACGGTGGTCAGGTCGGCGATGTTCACGAGGCCGTCGCCGGTGAAGTCGGCCTGCGACCAGCCGACGCCCTCGGCTTTCCAGTTCGCGCGCATGATCTCCAGATCGGCCTCGTCGACGCGGCCGTCGAGGTTGGCGTCGCCCAGTTCGGTATCCAGAACTTCGCGGACGAGAAATGCCAGATCCTGGCGATCGATCAGGCCGTCGTCGTCCAGATCGAAGATTGCCTTGCCGCTCGGCTGATTGATTTCGCCCAAGAGCGCGTCGACGTCGCGCACGTCGAACTGAAAATCGAGATTCACGTCGCCCGTCGGATCGTGCCCGTCGACGGTCCAGATGAACAGACCGCGATCGTAGTCGCTGCCGATGACCGTGCCCGAGGGAAAGAACGGATAGGCGGCCCACAAGCCGTTGAACCGGGCCGCGTCGTCGTCGGGATAAGTGTCGAAATGGGCGATCTCGACAGGGGCCTCGGGGTCGCTGGCGTCGAACACTCGCAGCCCGCTGCGGTAATTGGCCTCGAAAATCTTGTCGTAGGCGATGAACAGATTGTGGTCGATGGCCGTGTTGCCGTTGGTGAAGGTGCCGACCTCGACCGGATTCTCAAGATCTTCGACATTGATAACTCGGGTGGTCGTGGTGGGAACCCAGCCGTCGCGCTCGTCGTATTCGTCATTGAGATAGACGTACTTACCGTCGGGCGAAAGCCAGCCCTGGTGAGAATACCCGGCGTCGGAATAGCGCAGGCTCGACAGCTCGATGATGTTCGACTTGTCGGTTACGTCGAGGATTTCCAGCGTGCGGGTGCCGCCGGTGAAGCCAAAGACGATCTGGCGGCCGGCGTAAGGGCCATCGCGGTAGGTGATCGCTTGCGCGTCGTGAAAGCTCCGCTTCGACCACTGGCCGACCTGCGGCGGATTGACCGGATCGGCCCCCAGGTCGTAGATCACCAGACCGCCAGCTTGGTTACCCGTGCGATAGAGAAATCCGCTGTCGGTGTCGATCGTCACATTGTGGGCCGATCCGCTGTTGACCGTGCGGAGATGGCTGACCACGCCTTGGTCGATTTGAGCCAAGTCGTAGACGTCGAAATTGGGCACGCTGCCACCGGTGACGACGTAGGCATAATGTTCGTAGGTCTTGACGTCGCGCCACATCGTGGTCGATCCACCGAATCCGGCGATGATCTCGGGCGCCGCGGGCTTGGTCACGTCGACGAAGGCCACCCCCTGTTTCGAGCCGAGGATCGCGTATTCGCCGCCCGAGGGCGAGACATATCCCCATAGATCGTTGCCCGTCTGGACCTTCGCGCCGAGCACATCGTCGAAATCGCCCAGGGGCAGCCAAGCCTGAAGCTGCACGCCCGAGGCATCGAAGTCAGTCGGCGGAGCCCCGCCAGCCGCGCGGATAAAACCCGGCCCTTCGTATCGCGGCTGGGCGTCTTGCTGCTTGAGATCGTGAGCGGCTGCCGCGGCGGCCCAAGGGCCTAACCCAAGGGCGGCGGCAACGATCAGCAGGCAATGACGCGATATCGAGCTTTGATTCTTGTGGCCCATGTTTTCGCATCGGCTCTTCGTGAATGCGATTATCACCAAGACCTATCATAAGCGAAAACCATCAAGAAAGGCTATGCCCCGCCAGCAACGACCGTTCCGGGAATCGCTGTCATTTCACAGTGTTTCCTCGCGAATACATGGCGCCCCAACGGGTGGTGTTCACCAAAATCGCTTATTGTCCGAGAACGAGAGCGTCGGCCGCTGAGAGGGCTCGGGGACGAACGCCGACCGCCGTGTTGTCCGTCGCGGCAAATTCGCGTGGCTGCGATTCGTCGACGACTTCATCGCGCGCTGGCCAAGCCGCTGCGCTGGATCTGCACGGGGCGCCCGGTCACCGCCAAAACGGTCAGATGTCTTTTCGTCTAGTCGACGTGGATCGAGTTGACGACTTCGACGCCCTCGGTCGCTTCGCGCACGACTTCTTGCGCCAACTGCTTGTGGTAATACGTGGCGACGCGGCCGGAGAGCACCAACGACTCGCCCTGGCAATTGATTTGCAGCCGGCGCAGCGCGAAAATCGGGCTGCCACCCAGCGCCGCTTGCGCTTGAGAATGAACTCGACTAAAAGTCGACTCGGGCATCGGAGAAAAGTCTCCCTCCGTGGTTGGCGTGGCGAGGTCGCCGGCCGCAACGCGACCGAACCGATCAGCATCCACTCCGCAGGTTCGATTCGTGTGATGAAATGTCCAGGTGCAACGCCATTTGCACAAACCCGCCAGGGGCCAATTTACCCGCTCTGCTGTCGAGTTGTCAAGTCGATGTTGGTTGGGCCTTGCTAGCAATTCGTCAAGGCTTAAAAACTGGGGTTGGATGAATCAGCCGCGACGCGCTAGCGTCCGGTTATCGCGGCGGAACCGTGGGCTAGCGCCCAGCGGCTAATCCCAAGATTAAGAATAGTACTTAGCCGATCAGGCCGCGGCGCGTAAGAAACGCGACTACCTCGTCAGCGAGTTCCTCGGGCGGCTTGTCGGCTGCCTTTAGCACCAATTCCGGCCGCTCCGGGGGCTCATACGGCGAATCAACGCCCGTCAGCCCGCTTAGCTCGCCCGCCCGGGCCTTCTTGTAAAGACCTTTGGGGTCGCGGGCCTCGCAGATTTTCAAGGGGACATCGACAAATACCTCGATGAAATCGCCCTCGGCCAAACGCTCGCGAATCGCGTCGCGGTCGCGGCGATAGGGGCTGACGAAGGCCGCCAGCGTGACGATTCCGGCCGAGCAGAACAATTCGGCGAGGGCGCCGACGCGGCGGATATTTTCCTCGCGATCTTCGGCGGAAAACCCCAGGCCGAAACGCTCTGCGAACGCTTCGCCATGTCGCGGCCGGAGCAGATCACCGCTGGCATTCAGCCCCATCCGCACGTTATCGCCATCGAGCAGAAAGCTGCGGATGCCCAGTGCGTGGAGTTTTTCGTCGAGCACGTTGGCCACCGTGCTCTTGCCGCTGCCGCTCAGCCCGGTGAACCAAACCACGCAGCCTTTGTGGCCGGCCAGCGCTTCGCGCTGCTCGCGCGTCACGCGATGATCGTGCCAGGTAACGTCGACTTGGTCGCTCATGGTCGTGCTTCCGGAGGCCGCCGGCTTGCCGTGGCGCTGCTTCGTAGGAGGCGACTCCGTCGGCGATTTTCTCGGTGATCGGCCGTTTTCCGCACAATGATCGCCGTCGGAGACGCCTCCTACACGGTTTCGATCCCCGCCAACTCGCACAGATTCGCTTCCATGACCGACTGAGGACAGCTCCAGACGAGGAAAAACAGGGCCTCGCGACACCAGCGGCCGACCGGATGGCCGATGATGTAACCGGCCCCCTTGGCCGCCGTCAGCGCCGCTTGGGTCGCTCGCAGCACCAGGCTGTTCGCCCGCGTCCGCAGCTCGTCGTTGCTGCTCGCCACGGTGCCCAGCAGCGACCCGATCAAATCGCTCTGGAGCTGATCGCATTCGGCCCGCAATTGATCGCAGGCCGGCTGCAATTCCGGACGGGCCGTGGCCTGCTCGGCGATGTAGGCGATAGCGGAGGTCGCCACGCCGATCGCCAGCGTCGAGGTCTGTACACCGCCCGTCTTGCCGCCGACGCCGCTGGCCATGACGTCTTTGCCCGGGCCGGCAATCAGCCATTTTTCGTCGACAAACACCTTGTCGTAATGAACCGGGCCGGTGTGGCTGGCGGCTAAGGCCACAAGCTGGGCCGGCTCTCGGACGTCGATGCCGGGCAGATCCATCGGCAGGGCGACCAGCACCTGGCGGCCATCGTCGGTCACCGCCCCGGTCACGACAATATCGGCCTGCGGTCCGCCGGTCACCCAGGGACTGAAACCGTCGAGCAGCACGCCACCGTCGCGCGGCTCGGCCCGTTGCACCGGCTTGGCGAGATGGCGGTGGCTAGTCGTCAGATGCGAGATGCCGAGTGTGGCGAAGCTGTCTTTGGTGAGCAGTTTCGGCAGCAGCTCTTCCTTGAGCGCCAAATTGTCGCAAGCCGCAATCCGACGGCAGGCCCCCGTGCGTTGGGTGATGATGAAGGTCGTGGTCAGGCAGGCGGCACTTAATCGCAAATACCCGCGAATGATGTCGACGTCGCTCCACTGCTGTCCGCCCCACTGGGTCGGCAAAAACCACTCATAAACCCCCGCCTGACCGCACAGATCAAGCTGCTCTTGCGGCCAACGTCCGTCTTCGACCGAATCGGCCCGCTCGGACAACGCCGCGCACAGTTCGTCCAGGGCCGGATCGTCTGGCGCGGTGATTCGTGGATGTTCGGACATGGAATGTAGACGCGGCATCTTGCCGCGTTTCGTAGCGAAATACGTGTTTCCAATCAGCCGCGGGGCGTTAGCCCACGGTTTCGTATCGGTTATCGTTGCGCTAACCGTGGGCTAACGCCCCGCGGCTGATTTGTCCAACGCGTTCCAGTCTAAACCCCCGCACCCCATCCCACCAGGACGCTCAGAGCTTCCTCACCGCGTCGCCTTGGCGGACCACGCCGGGCTGCACCACCTTGGCGTTGACCCCGCGCAGGTTCAGTTCGACTCCGACCGGCGAATTGACGAAACGCCGGGCCGCATCGCCGAATCGCTCTGCGAATTTCGCACAACCCCGGTGCGGCTGGTCGGTGATCTCGATCACCGCCGATCCGATCGCCAGCCGAGTGCCGGGCGGCAGATTGTCGCCGCTCAAGTCCAAGTCGACGTAAAGCTGATCGCCCGCCAGCGGCCAGCGGTCGCGCTGGACTGCAATCACGGCGATCGCCCGGGCGTTCATCACGTTCAGTTGCATGTCCGGGCGTGGTGTCTTGCCGCCTGAGCCCAACCGCCAGCGGTCGCCCACCAGCCCTTCATCGAGATCGAGCCTTCCCTCCTCCAGCACCTCCCGCTCGTTTTCCTCCGGCCGGCGCACAATCAACGCAACGGTTCCCGATTCCTTCGGCGAACGACGTATCTCGTCCAGCGCGGATTCAAGTTCTTCGAGGGGTCGGTGAGTCACGCGGGCTCTTGGGTCAGCGGGTTCATGGTCGCGCGCGGCGGCGGATGGCGACTTGGCGGCGCGCACAGGCGAAGATCACCCATACCGAATCGACCGGCTATCGTTCCCCGTCCTGCTGCAAGAATTGCTGGTCTTCCTTGCTGAGACTTGCGACCGGTATCTCTATCACACGGCCATCGCTTTTTCGCAATGTCACCTTACCGTTTGCCACTTTGACGAAGGTAGCGTCAATCTTGTGTTTTCCACTGGAGTCGGTCCAAGTCCGATGATCGTTCAACGCATCGCTTGGAGCCGCGACTACCGCAGGCAGGCCGAGTAAATCGCGAGCTTCCGAAGCCGCGTCAGTTTCCGGGAAACGTTCGATAACCTTTCGATACCACTTTTCTGCGAGTTGAAGCTTTCCGGCCGACTTAAGCTGTTTGCCGATCTTCAGCGTATTTGCGGCAACCGTCGGTCGGTTTTGCTCGGCCGCTTGCTTTGCCTTCGCAGTGCGCTCCAAATTTCGTTCTCTCTTAGCTTTCTTGGCTACCGCTATCGCTTCTCTCATCGCACGGCTTTCAGTTTCTGGGTTCGCTGGTACAACCTTATTGCCTCCCTGCTCAGCTTGCTCCAATGTCGCAGCTAGGCCCTCAAGGGCAGCCGTGGCCTTTGGCGAGAGATAGACAA
Organism: Planctomycetota bacterium; assembly: GCA_022564995.1. GTDB lineage: Bacteria > Planctomycetota > Planctomycetia > Pirellulales > JADFKK01 > JADFKK01. The sequence goes on from JADFKK010000006.1 coordinate 40,315, forward strand.
CTTCCCCGTTTAGTTCACAGTAGTCCAGACGCCAAGTGTTATCCTCAATCAAGATGCACACACGCCATGGATATGTAAGCTGTGCTCCGAAAGCGTTCTTCGCCTCGACGGTCGAAGTAACCCAGAAGACATTGCCGCCTTTGCTGCTCGAAACACTATAATCGAACCAGGGAAACGATGCATCGAGAGGATATTTCAGGAACTTCTTTACATAATCCTGGGCAATATCGTACGCTGAATCGCGGTTTTTCTGCCAGTCAGCGATCTTCTCTCGCTCAACCCTTCCTTTGGCCCATTCTTCCTCAGACCGCTTCCGTTCTTCTCGCCTGCGATCTTCTTCCGCGAGCTTGGCGGCGTCTTCCGCAGAACGTTCCTCTGGAGTCAACGCAGCACGCCTGGCAGCTTCCTTTTCCGCTGCGATCCTTTCCTTCTCTTTACTGGCTACCCGAGCGTCTTCGGACACCTGAACGGCGACGTACATGCAGGTGCCGCACCCGCCGATGAGAATGCAGAAACCAAGGCAGCCACCCGTTAGTTTCTTCATCGCTACACTCCGAAGAGAAGGTCAAGTATTTACTGAAAGCAGCCATGTCGGAATTACCGTCCGCAGGTATTTTAGCCGCCCCGTCGGTCATCCGCAATCTAATCCTGAGAGGTAGTCTGACTTGCGATCTTGCAAACCGAACGGAATTCGGTATTCTAAGCCCCTCTGCGGACCATTCTTCGTTTCAGCCTCCACTGAAATGACTGTCGGCAATCGGGGCGTTCGATGAACGAGGCACCAAAACTTCCGCCGACCGCGCGCGAGCTGCTTGGCGACCGGACGGTGGTTCAAGCGTTGGACCAGGCATGGACTGACTCACGTCCCGAAGATTCTCAGCAGCGACACGAAGAGGGTGGTTGGATTTATGTGAACATTTCGACTGGCGAGATCACGACTCGCAGGGCATCGCCTGGGATGCAAACCGCCATTGATCTGAACGATCCTCCCCAGCTTGATGGTTGTGTTGTCGTCGGCAAATTCCATACGCATCCCAACCCAACGTCCCAAGGGTGGAATCCGCGACCCAGTCCCGCCGATACATCAGTTGACGAGCGGCATGGCGTGCCGGATCTGATTCGCGCAGACGATGGGATTTATCTGTCGGGGCCGGAAAGTCGACGAGGAGGGCTGGCGGGTGACCTCGGGTATCCAGCGTGATATAATGCAGGTGAGGAGAAAGACGATGGCAAATCCGCCTCTTGAGGTTCCGCAAGCCAATATCTCATGCGATCGGGCGTTGAAGATCGCCCGAACCGACGCCGAACGGGTTTATCGTGACCTGCTGCTGTATCGCATTAGCGTCTCGCTCGAAGATGACGGCTGGCGCGTCGATTACGAACTAAAAGACCCCGATCTCAACGGGGGCGGGCCGCATTACCTAATCGACGCCAATAGCGGCGAGATCGTCTCGAAGCGTTACGATCAGTAGGCGGCTCTGCCTGCGGCACAAACGGCCATGGGTAAGCTCTGCTGGGTGTGTTATGCTGGGCGGATGTCTGAACCTACGACTCCCTCCGATGAAGGGCCTACCGCGGCCGAGCCGTCGCTGCCGCTGGGCGATTCGGGCGAGGCGGCTGTGCCGGCAGAAACACCACCCGAACCGACAACTGTGGAACCTACGACGGTCGAGCCGGCACCCGTCGAAACGCCGCTGCCCGAACCAGCGGAAGTGGCGCCGCCCGAGTCTTCCGACCTCGCACTGCCGACCACTGGCGACGACTCGACTGCTGGCGGGCCGAGTGACGGCGGGCCGAGTGACGGCGACGAGATTTTCGCCGAGGCCATTGCTGCCGAAACCGTCGCCGCCGCGCCGCCGCTCGGCGAGCTTCCCGAGCCGCTGCCGCGACGCAAGATCGCGCTGCCGGTCACGTTGTTTATTTGTACCTGCGCCTCGACGTTCTTTGTTGGCCTCGCTGAGTTCACGCCCCGCTTGATCGAAGAATATCTCGCCGGCGCGCGGCCGCTTGGCCCGGCGCTGCTTAGCCCGGCAAACGGGCTGCTGTATATGGTCGCCGTGATCGGCATCTTGCTGTCGCACGAGATGGGTCATTTCGTGATGACGCTACTCTATCGTATCCCTGCCAGCTTGCCGTTTTTCATTCCCGTGCCGATCATGCCCTTTGGCACGATGGGGGCCGTAATCGCCATGGACGGCCGCAAGGCCAACCGCAAGGAGATGTTCGACATGGGCCTGGCCGGTCCGCTGGCCGGGCTGGTCATCTGTGTGCCGGTTCTTGTGTTGGGGATCCTGGCGATCGATCCAAAGGTTGCCCCCACGGGCACCATCGAACTGCACAATCCGCTGCTGATTGAATGGCTGCACGGCTGGCTCCGGCCTGCCGAGCCGGTGCCACGGTTTTTCGCGCTCAATCAGATGAATCCGCTGCTGATGGCCGGCTGGGTCGGGATGTTGATCACGGGCCTGAACATGATGCCGGTCAGCCAACTCGACGGTGGCCACGTGATCTACGCCCTGTTTGGCGGCACGGCTCGAAAGATCGCCCGCGCCTTCTTGATTGCGTCGATCGCCTACATCATCATCGAAGACCGCTACATTTGGGCCGTAATGGTGATTCTGGTCACGCTCATCGGTGTCGATCACCCGCCCACCGCCGACGACACGGTGCCGATGGGGTTCTGGCGACGGGCGATCGGCTACGCATCGCTGGCAATACCCGTGGTATGTTTTCCGATTCGCGGCATCGTGATGTAGGCGTTGTGGAATTTGGCGATCGCTCCTGGCTATTGCGATTTATTCACTAGCCCGACGCGCAAGCGAGGGACAGGCCGAGATTTCCGAGATTTCCCTCGCTTGCGCGTCGGGCTGGTGTAGGCTCTTCGCCGCAGGGCGCAGCCCATCACGCTTACTTGACCGACGCGGCGCTGGTTTTGGGGAGCCACTTGGCTAGCCGCGACTTGACGCTGGCCAGCTCTGGTTTTGCCGCGAGGTTGGTGAATTCGTCGGGGTCGGACTGGTGATCGTAGAGTTGCTCGTCGCCGCCGGTGAATCGACGTTACGTTTTCCCGCACAATACCCGCGGCTAGCGCCTTGCGGCTCACCAAGAAAAAAAGCCCGCTCGAACGATTTGTTCGAGCGGGCTTTGGTTTTGCGATGGTCTGGTTGACCCTAGCGAGCCCTTCTTCGCCGCAGGGCGGCGCCCATCAGGCCCAACAAGGCCAGCAGGCCGAGCACCAAGGTCGAGGGCTCGGGGATGGGTTCGACCTCAATGGAGAATCCGTAGGTACGACCCAGGTTTGCGTGGCCGAAACTGTCGAGTGTGGCACCGACGGACGACGCCTCATCGACGTTACCCGAGTTCGCGTGGTCGGTTCTCCCGAAGGCGGTGTCGGTCAGGATACTGTTCTGGACACTATCCGCATTGGTGTTCTGCACCCCTGCGGCGATCGTCGTTGGAACGAGCAGCGTGAAGATGTTGTTCGCACCACCGAAGGCGACGCCCGAGTTCACTCCCGGTTCCGTATCGATGGTCGCGCCAAAGGCAAGCACGGTGTGGTTGGCGGGCCCGTTAACCGCGGTCAAGAAAGGAAACACGGGTTGCGTGGCGCCGTTCGTGGCATCAGGGGCCGCGTTATAGCTCCAGGACGTGGCAATATAGATTCCCGGTTGAAGCACCACCGTATCGGTGATGTTGATGTTCTGCCGCATCTGGTTGGAGTTGCCGTCAGATTGCGTATCCTGCTCGCCGTTAGGAAGTGCCGTCCCAAAGCCGATGGTTTCCGCACTTGCCACGGCATTGAGGGCGAGCATCAAGCAGGCGGTGAGAATTGTTGTGAGGCCAATCGTTTGTCGTCGACTCATGAGACTAATTTCTCCGAAACAGAGTGCTGAAAAGTAATGTTCCCCGCGCTTAGCGAGAGGATCACCTTCATTCGATACCGTTTAACGTAAACGAGATTTTCGGCGAGTCAATAAAAAAACACATTGTATCCCAAAGTTTCAGGAAAAATCCTCAGACGGGGGGATTATGAGCCGGGGCGAACTCACCGGGGCACGTTTTTCCAGGCATTTCAGCAATAAGTGCCGTTTTTCAGCCGACTCCAATCATCGCACCAACAATCTCATTCGAACTTCCAGGGCCACGGCTTGACCTTCGCACGCACCGCCCAGGCCTCCCATTTGGCAGTTAGCTCGGCGACCTTCTTGGGGTGTTTCTCCGCGAGGTTATGCAGCTCGGCCCGGTCCTTGCGCATGTTGTAGAGTTCCCAGGCGTGCAGCTTCGCGGGTCGGCCGGTATTCCCTTTACGCACCAGCTTCCAATCGCCGTCGCGAATCGCGCAGTTAAGATGATGCTCGAAGTACAGGGCGTCTTTGCGGCCCAGAGACTTGCCGGAGAAGGTGGGCCGCAGGCTCACGCCTTCCAGCGGAATCAGCTCCTTGCCCGCGAACTTCTTCGGAAACTTGCCCCCGGCCACGTCGACGCACGTCGCCATGATGTCGATCACGTGTCCCGGCTGGCGTTCGAGCTTTCCGCGGCGGGCTTTGGCGATGCCGGCGGGCCAATGCACGATCAAGGGAGTCGAGACGCCGCCTTCGTGAACGAAGTGTTTGTATTCGCGCAGCGGCGTGTTGGAGACATTCGCCCAGCCGCGGCCGTAACCGATAAACGTATCCTCCGGGCCGGCCATCACCCCGGGGCCGGTCTTCAGCGCCCGTCCGTCGCGGGTTTGCATCGGCGGCCAGATCTTCGTCTGGAGCTGGTCGGGCCGCAGCGGTTGGTACTTGCGATACGGCCCTTTCGGCGTATAACGGCCAAAGCCTTCCGCGCAGCCGCCGTTGTCTTGCAGAAACAAGATCAGCGTGTTGTCGAGCTTCCCCTGCCGCTCGATCTCGGCCACGATGCGGCCGATCCCCTGATCCATGTTGTCGATCATCGCCGCGTAGACTTCCATGTTGCGGCTCTCCCACGGCTTGTCTTTCACCTTCTCCCAGTCGTCCGACTGCGGCGAAAGCTCGGTCGACGAATCGACCAGGCCGGCCGCTTTGAGCCGCTTCAATCGCTCGGCGCGAATCGGCGCGAACCCCTTGTCGTATTTTCCCTTGTACTTGGCGATGTCTTTCGGCAAGGCGTGCATCGGCCAATGTGCCGCCGTGTAGGCGACGTACAGAAAGAACGGCTTCTCGGGCGTCTCCTTGGCATGTTCGCCGAGAAACGCGACCGCGTTGTCGCTGATCGCGTCGGTGTAATAATACGTCTTCGGCTTGTACTTCGGATCGTTCACCGGCGTGATAAACGAATTGCCCCGACACAGCGTCGCCGGGTCGTAGAAACTGCCCGCGCCGGTGATCGTGCCGTAGAACTTGGAAAATCCCCGCTGCATCGGCCAGTTGTCCTGCGGGCCTTCCGGGCGAGTAAACCGCGTCACGTGCCACTTGCCCGCCATGTACGACCGGTAGCCGGCCGCCTGGAGCGCTTCGGCAATCGACACCACGTTGCGCCCCAATTCGCCCTTGTAGCCCGGCAAGTTCCGGTCACCCGTCATCAGCCCGATACCCGCCTGATGTTGATACACCCCCGACAACAACGAAGCCCGCGTCGGGCAGCAGCGGGCCGTATTGTAGAACTGCGTAAACCGCAATCCCCCCCGAGCCAGCCGATTCAAATTCGGAGTGTTGATCTCCCCGCCATAACAGCCGATGTCCGAGAAGCCCATGTCGTCCGACATGATCAAGACGATGTTGGGCGCGGATTTTTCTTTTTCTGCCGCTCGGCAGTCGGGCGAAGAAGCTAGTCCCAAGGTCAGTGTGAAGGCGATCAGTAGCGGTACGAGTTTCATGTTTGGTTTCCTCGTGTGGGCCATCGGACATTCGGTGCGTTCAACTTATCGGAATCTCTCACCGGGTGCCATGGGCAGCTTGCCTGCCCTTGCTCGTGTCCTATTGGTGCGACGCCTTGTTAGCATCGTTCGTGAAATAAGCGTCCAAATTCATCGTAGCTGCCGTCGCCAGACGGCAGACCTCCACGCTCTGGCGAGCGTAGCTACTACGACAGTTATTTCTCGAACGATGCTTATCTGCTTGGGTCGAATTTCAGTTGAAATTGAAGAGGGTCTGATTTGGTTCTCCTGCGAGATCTGAATCTGCGAGGAATGGGGACATGCGCGACACCCCATGCCGTGGAGTGGAAATCCATGATGCAACAGAGATGCCTCTGCGACTGCATCGGCCTAACAAATATGTAAGAAAACACTCCTTCCTGCACGGTAGTCCATCGTTTCGGCCGAAAATGTTCAGTGAACGTCGATACGAAGGTGGCAACAGGCCGACTCTCCTCAATGTTGTAGGGATGCACTTCGGCACACTCGATCTCTCTTAAGGAAGGAACCTGCCGATAGCGAAGAACGAATAATCCTAACGCAATCTTGCCGACTACATCCAAGACTCGTGGCAGCTCCGGCGAGATCATAACCCTGCCATCATTCGAAACGCTAAGCGCGTCGGTGATCCGGTCGTCTAGCCGCGGGCTGTGGCTGAGAGCGCGATCCACAGATCCGCCTTCGCCAATCTTGGAGGTGAGAGCATCTGAGGTGCCTATCTGGGAAAGAAGAACGATGAAATACTCCTCGTCCAAGGCAAAACCGCGATTGCAATGCGCGCAGACGGGCAATGTCTGGAGATTTGGAGGATAAGGTTTCTCTAACAGGCAGCGCGGCGGAACATGTTCACGTTCCGTCGCTTCAGATGAGCAGTAAATGCACTGTGTTGACGTGTGTTCGCGCATTTTTTGGATAACGAATAAGTTGACCAGCGGCGCGAAATTCGCTGCCATCACAACGGGCGATGTTCGTCGTTCGGTCGAACGCTTGGTCAGGTTTCGCTCGAAAAACCTGCAATCACTCTGGATTCAAGTGCTTCTTGACTTTGCTTCCCGCGGTGCGAATACCTTTCCACAGCTTTGAATTCGTCACTGGAAAAGAATCGTCTAGTTGTTGCAGGAATTTTGGCAAAAGTGGCTGTTTCTTCAAGATTGGCTCGCTTTTGTACGCGGCGAGTTTTGCGGGCAACAAGTACGTTGGCGCTAAGTCGGGCGCCGGCTCTGCAAACGCGAGGTAAGCAGAATCTGAATTAACGAACTTTAGGAATGCACAAATTGCAGCTTTGTTTTTTGCGAGTTTACCATTTGGGATAACAAACGCATCAACCCATGTCGGCGTACCTTGTGACTTGCGACCAAACGAAAACTGACGCACAACGAGTTTTTCAGGTGCCACAACGGGTGGACGCTTCCCCGGGGAGAGTTGGAGTTCGCGTTCCGTGTAGTAAAGTCGCTCGGAATACCCGTAAAGAGCCGCGTTCGAAGAGTTTGCAAATTTGCGGGGAAACAGATACGAATGTTTGTAGAAATGTGCAAGATTGCTCCGATTCGCGGGTTCGAGTTCACTCGCAAGCCTTTTCAGAGCATCTAACGCCTTGGAATCCAGTTTGACGCGGTTGTCGGAATCCCGGCCCAATTCCAGAAGGTGATCCCGCGCCTTCTTCTGGCCGTGGATGTCAATCATGGCATCCGCATACATCTCGCCTAAGCCGGTACTGCCCCACATGGCAGCGAGTAATGGTCTGCGTGTAGACGGGTTGGTGGCCTTGAGAAAGTCGTCGAATGATTCAGCCGCAAGCAGTTCTTTGTTCGTAGACCAAAACATCAGGAAATTGCCGCAAACCCAGTGCGGCACGACATATTTTCCCGCGTCCGAGGAAGCCAGAACGCTGGCACCACCAACGTATTCATCGGGTTTGCCGCGTACGCTTGCCGGGATAACGTCAAGACCGCCGAACGCGCCCGCGATGAGTTGATCAATCCGGCATGCATCGATTTCAATCACGTCGAACTTCTTGATCTGCTTGAGACCGTCATCTTTAACTTCGTCGCCATACGGATTCCACAGTTCCAAATCGAGGTCAATGGACGGGTGGCGTTGTTCAAACGCATCCTCAATTTTCTCGATTGCCGTGGAAGCGTCTGGGAGATAGGCGAAAATGGCGACGTTCAGGTCCGTGCGTCTTTTCGATTGGCTAGAAGGTGAGTCGTCAGCAATTACCGCGTGGCACAACGCCACTGTCAGTAGCAGGGGCAGGGCAAAGATTCGGTTCATGTCGAACTCCTCGATTTGATGCGTCGGTGAAACCTAACAACAATTTATTGAGCAGCCTGAAATTGACAATTGGGCGCGCCGCAGCCCGATAACGTGCCTGACTAATGACCTGAAAGTACCACATAAATCGCGGGCTTGCAACGATCTAGGTGGCTTCGGGCAACCGCGCGGGGGCCTTTTATCGGGGCAGGAAAGCGCCCCATAACGCCCCAGCGAAGGAAAAAGGGGACAGGTACATTTTGTGCGAAGCACCCTCCGGGCCGTCCCGGCAAAATGTACCTGTCCCCTTTTTCCTTCCCGGTCGGCAACTCCGGTTCATGCGTCCGTTATGCAGCTTATGTATATTCGTGCTACGCCTCGCGCACGAGAATCCCGACTGGGAAATGGTCGCTAAAACCGTCCTCGTTCACATTGCTACTTGCATCGCCTTTCGGTAGGCCAAAGCGGATCGGGCCTTCGCCCTTCTTGTGCGAGACCATCTCGGGAAAGGCGATGATACCGGCGGAGTCATCAACGACCTTGAAATCGCTTGATCCACCGTCGAGCAGCGGTCGGTTAGCAAGGATCTGATCGAAGAGGTTACCGTTGTTCTTGAAATAGAGCGTGCCCTCTAGGACCCGATCATCGCCATTCTTGTCGGTTGCCGGCGTCAGCAGATACTCCCATGTGAAGTTGTAAAAGCGCTCGGACGTCGCGCGCTCCACGTCGCCCCGTTCTCGTGTGGCGAGCGCGTTGATCGTTAGTGAACCGTCCCAAGGGTCGTCGTTCATGTCGCCGAGCGCGAGCACCGCAGTTCGCGTGCCCGCGGGCGCCTCTTCGCGGGTGCGCTTGTGCCAATAGGAGAGCGTTTCTCCCGCCGTGGCTCGGAAACCGGCGCTCGACTGCGCCCCAGCGCCCCCAAATCGTGATGGCCAGTGGTTGGCCATCACCACGAGTTCCTTACCGGAGGCCACCGATTTGAACGTGGCTTGGAGGATGTCGCGAGTCCCGGTGCGGCGCATCACGAAATGGTTGAAGACCAGGGCCGGGTCGACGGTGAAGATGTTTGTGTCGAACAGAAAGGCCGTGTCGATCCCTCGGAAGCTCAAATCCGCCGTTGCGTGGACCACAATGTAGTTTCGGCTTGGCAGGAGCGGTGTCAGCGTCGTGGCAAGATCGGCCAGCACGTGTTGATCCTCCACCTCACAGACACCCAGAATATCGGGTCCTAGCCCGCCGTTCATCTGCCGGATGATCCGAGCAAGTTGGTCGAGCTTTTTCTGATAGAGCGCTGGGGTCCAGCCAACGAGATCGGAGCCCACCTGCTTGGCGACCCAGTCGATCCGATGTGGGTGATTCTCCGGTCCGAACAGATTCTCAACATTCCAAAAAGCAACCAAATGATCCGGCATGGCAACCTCCGCTTTGTGGTTTGCTCGGTAGCGAGGACACCTTTCCTCGCTGTTTCCGGCATGCGGAAGAGGGATCCTGCATGCGGGCTAACTACCTATTTATTGAGCAGCCTGAAATTGATGATTCGCCGCGCCGCAGCCCGATAACATTCCCCTCCAATGACGTGAAGCTATCACATAAGTTGCGGGCGTGCAACGATCTAGGTGGCTTCGAGCAGCCGCGGGGTGGCCTGTTATCGGGGCAGGAAAGCGCCCCATAACGCCCCAGCGAAGGAAAAAGGGGACAGGTACATTTTGCCGGGACGGCCCGGAGGGTGCTTCGCACAAAATGTACCTGTCCCCTTTTTCCCGGCGGCCAACCATCGGACGAGGGAGCCGATTTGCCTTGGGTGGGGTTCTAACCCGGATTATGCACGCGTCTTCATTCAGCCGACATGAGTTTGGTGGTGAAAAGCGGTTGTGACTATCTTGCCCAAAACACCGCGAAAATCTGACTTCACGCTAGCCCGACGCGCAAGCGAGGGAAATCACGCGCTGTCCCTCGCCTGCGCGTCGGGCTAGTGAATTATCCGGGCCAAGCCTCTTGCGGAGAAGAGAGACCAGCGCGACGACTTGAACGCGGCAGTAACTCCCGCCAATTGATGGCCCAGGTTTTGAAGTTGCGTGTTTTTTAGTCCCGGAGGGGCGGCAGTGAATAGCCTGGGGCGCGAGCCCCAGGAATAGTCTTTTCCGTCTCGCCAAATCACCAAGAACACCGAATTGTCAAAGATCAAACCATCGGCCGAGTTATTGAACCACACGGCCTTACCCGCGCCGGCGGAAGACCGGCTTGCCGATGCCGCCTTTTAGGGTGCCGTCTTCGAGTTCTTCGATGGTTTTGCCGAGGACGACGTCGAAGTTGGCTTCGAGTTCGCCGAGCTTGGAGTTCTTCATCTTCTTGAAGTCGACCAGGATCGTCGCCCGCTGCTGCGGGTCGCGGATGGCTCGGAACAGCCCGTCGCGGGCGTTGTCTTTGTGGCCCTTGATCAACATCTGGGTGGTGAAGAATCGCTTGCCGTTTTTGCTGATCGCCAAGTGGATGTGCGGCGTGCGGAACAGGCCGCCGGTATTGTACGGCACCGGCTTGAGCGTGCGGAAGTAATACTGCCCCTTCGAGTCGGTCAGGAAGCGGCCGTACCCCTGAAAATTCTTGTCGTGTTTCTTGTTCCGCCCGCGGGTGTGAATGTACGAGCCGTCGCTGTCGACCTGCCAGATTTCGACGAAGGCATTGCGAATCGGCTTGCCGGTCTCGCTCAAAATGCGGCCGGACAGATGCGTAATGTCTCCCACCGCCGGCGTGATGCCGTCGTTGATAATCAGCAGGTCGTTGTCCGTATCGAGCGGCATCTTATCGGGATAAAACGGCCCCTCGCCAACCGACGCCGTGCGGGTCAGCTCTTCGGCAAAAATTCCCGGTGTCGCAAACGCGGCGGCCCCCAGGGCGATGCCTTGCACGAAACGTCGACGAGTTTGAAATGGCTGGGGCATTTTGTTTCTCCGGATGGGGTGGTGTTGAAGCCTCTCGTACCGCTTGATTGTTCGGGTATCGCAGGCTGGGTGATTATAGCAGATGGCGTGCCCTAGTCGATTATGGTACAGTAGTGAGAGCGATCTTGGTTCGTTCGGAGAGGTTTCGCCATGTTGACTGCTGTAGCCGATGCCACGGATGCTGTTCGTGACTTCAATCGCAAGGCATCCGGAACGGACGTGTCCGATTCCAAGAGGCGTCACCTGCGCAAGACGGCCGCCAAGACTATGCGGAAGTTCGCGCAGCATGTGGGCTCTCAATGGTCCAGCTTTCTGCGAGATGGCTCGCCGTGTATTACCGCCGATGCGGCTCCGCTGCTCGTCGCGAAGGCCACAGAGGTCATCGCGCTGTTGCAAGAATTGAATCGTAAGATTCCCGGCACCTTCGACGATTGCGCAGAGGTCTACGAGATCATGTCCGAAATGCAGCGGATGCTGCCGACACAAGTCCCCGCCCCCGATCATGATATGATCGGCGCTGCCCGGCGGCATTACGAGGGCGGAACGCTCCTCGATACGGAGACGTTCTTTCATGCCGTTCGTGGGCTTCAGTCCTGAAGCTGTCGAGAGGATCAAGTCGTGGCAGCTTCCCGAGGTGGTCCTCGACGACTTTGAGGATATGATTAAGGGAAAGTTCACCGACCGCTCTCCGCTCGAACTGCCCGTCAGCGACATCGGCATGAATCTCGTGCTGGTGATTCACGACCGCAGCATCCCCAAACGCTATTTCTCCTTCTTCGTGCGCTTCGCCCGCAACGACATGGACTTCTGGATCTCCGACTGCGACTGCACGATGCTGGAAAGAAACAAGATTAAATGGTCGAGCACGCAGGACGATGGAGCGTTTGATGGGTGAGCGTCGGGTGGCAGGGTGGCTGAGCGCCGAGATGCCCCAGTTTGTAGGGTGCATCCTGGCACCGCATCAATCATTCGACACGTTTTGGTGCTTCGGGATGCACCCTACAAGCTGGCAGGTTGGGAAACCTGCGCCACGTCAAATCCCTCACAACGCCTCGCAAACCAAATCGCCCACCTCGCGCGTGCCGTAACCCATCTTGCCGGCGGCTTGGCTTTTCATTTTGGTGCCGGTGACGGATTGAATGGCGCTCGACACGCGGGCGGCGGCAGACGGTTGGCCGGTGTGCTCCAGCAGCATGGACATGGCGCTGATGGCGGCGATGGGGTTGATGACGTTTTGGCCGGTGTATTTGGGGGCGCTGCCGCCCATCGGCTCGAACATGCTGACGCCGCCGGGGTCGGGATTGATGTTTCCGCCGGCCGCCACGCCCATGCCGCCCTGGATGATTCCGCCCAGGTCGGTGATGATGTCGCCGAACATGTTGGTGGTCACGATCACGTCGTAATACTCGGGGTTCTTCACCATCCACATGCAGCAGGCGTCGACGTGGTTGTAGTCGGCCTTGACGTCGGAATACTCCGCGGCGACGTCCTGGAAAGTTCGCCACCAGAGATCGTGCCCGTAGGTCAGCACGTTGGTCTTGGCCACCAGCGTGAGCATCTTGCCTTGGGGATTGTCGCGCTTGCGGGTGAACTCGAACGCCCAGCGAATACACCGCTCGCAGCCCTTGCGGGTGTAGACGGCCGATTGGATGGCCACCTCGTCGGGCGTGTTTTTCTTGAGGAAGCCGCCGGTGCCGCAGTACATGTCTTCGGTGTTTTCCCGCACGACGACGAAGTCGATGTCCTCGGGCGTCTTGCCGGCCAGCGGGGTCTCGACGCCCGGGTAAAGCTTCACCGGGCGGAGATTGATGTACTGGTCCAACTGAAACCGTAGTTCGAGCAGCAGGCCCTTCTCCAAGATGCCGGGCGCCACGTCGGGATGCCCGACCGCGCCGAGAAAGATGGTGTCGAACGTGCGCAGTTCGTCGACGGCGCCCTCGGGCAAAGTTTCGCCGGTTCGCAAGTATCGTTCGCCGCCGAAATCGAAATCGGTGGTTTGGTAGCTAAAGCCTTCGAGGCTGGCCACGGCGCCGAGCACCTTGATCGCCTCGGCGGTCACTTCCGGGCCGGTTCCGTCACCACCGATGACGGCCAAATTCAGCGTCTGATCGCTCACAACGTCTCTCCGCAGGAAAACTGAGCCGGGGGAAACGACCCAGTGTATCAGGCGGAGGGCGGGGTCTCAAGCGACGCGTTGGGCCGCGGCGTCGGCGATGAAGGGCGCCGGTGGATTCGTCGCGGCAAGCCGCGACCTACTGGCCAGTACGGGTTCCTCTTCTCTGTTGGGCGCGAATAGAGAAGAGGAAATCAACCCGCAGATTCTGGTAAGGAGGCGAAATAAGAATTAGTTATCGGCCATCTTCAGAAACTGAACTACGGCGGCATGCTTGTTTTCCTCCGCCAGTTGCAGGGCCGTCCGAGCGGGGATGGCCGGGAGTTTTCGCGGCTTGGCATCGTCGGGCGAGCTCGCCGGGATACCGAACTCCTCGGGGATCGCGACCGTCTTCGCTTCGACCTTCGCCCCGTGCTTGACCAATAGTTTCACGACCGACAGATGCCCTTCCCGTGCCGCCAGGTGCAGAGCTGTCCACCCCAGGCCGTCTGCGATGTTGACATCCGCTCGTTTTTCGAGCAGGTAAGTGACGACTCGCTCCCGGCCCCGTTCGGCGGCATGGTACAAGGGAGTGAAGCTGTCGGTGGAAACCGGCTTGTGGGGTTGCCGGAATGTTCGCTTGGCGTCGATCAACTCAGGGTACTTCTCGACGATGGCTCTGAGGTGATCGAGTTCACCTTCTTCCGCAAATCGATGGATCGCAGCAACGAGTGCCGTGCGAAAAGCTTCATCTGCGTCGCACACCTCCGGCGCGCCGAAGGTCGTTGCGAGCAACCCTACCAAGACGGAAGAAATCATCGGAGTTTCTCCTAGGTTAAACGACGGTACATTGAGCAACGCAAGAACGCGAATAGGCCGCACCGTTGCCTGCCGAAGCAGTTATCGCCCCGCGGAGGTCAGCCCCGGTCAGCTTTCGTCATGCGGAGCATGACCTACTAATTCTGGCTGAAGTCGAACTGCTTGTTGGCGGCGCGGCCGAGCGGGTGGGCGACGAACTTGCGGCGGCAATCGGCGCACAGATCGAAGCGCATGGTGCGGTAGACGTCGTCGCCGATTCGGTCGTTGGCGCCGTCGTCCATGCGTTGCAGGATATCTTGAACTTCCAGCAGGTAATCGCGGTCGTCGTCGTCGCTCTCTTCCAGCGGATCCATCGCCGCGTAAACTTCCATTTTCACCACGTAACGCAGATCCTCATCAGGATCGAGCGGTCGCTTGCACTGGTCACAGGAATAATGAATCATCAATTCAATCCTTTAACGCGTTTTTTAGCCGGCGAGCCACGTTGCGGCGCTTCGGCACCATTGAATAACGTCACTTGAGTAACTTCATCCTAATACCGAAACGTACTCGGTGGCAACCCTCAATGGAAATTTTGTAGGAGGCGACTCCGTCGGCGATTTCCTTGACGGTCGCCGTATTGTCGCCGTCGGAGACGCCTCCTACAGGCATGTTAAAGCTGGCGAATTTTTTCGACTACGCAAGAAGAGGCTGGCCACGGGCAATTCGTGCGAGTAGAATGGAATCCACGATCATTGGTGTGCCCTCTACGAACCGGAGAAACACTCGATGTCTATGACCGCGCCCGGCAACCCACTGAGTGCTAGCGTTTTGGTGCTCAATCGCTTTTACGTGGCGATTCACGTCGTCACGGTGCGCCGCGCGTTTCGCATGTTGTTTCGCGAATTGGTCGAGGTGGTCCACTTCGAGCAGGGCCAATTCGCCAATTACGATTTTGAGTCGTGGCGCGAGATTAGCGAACTGAAGGCCGAATTCAAGGAACCGCACGAAGACTGGGTGCAGGCGGTCAATTTCGAGATTCAGGCTCCCCGCGTCGTGCGTCTGCTGCGCTACGACCGGCAACCGCAGAGCGGGCCGCGGTTCAACCGCCGCAATGTGTTCGCCCGCGACGGCGGCCGTTGCCAGTATTGCGGTAAGCGTTTTCCGACTAGCGAACTGAGCCTCGACCACGTGGTGCCGAAGACCCAGGGCGGCACGGCCTGCTGGGAAAATTTGGTCTGCGCCTGTGTCGGCTGCAATCTGCGCAAGGGCGGACGCACGCCGCGCGAGGCGCGCATGAAGCTGATCAACAAACCGACCAAGCCGCGCCGCAGCCCAATGATCGCCATGAAGCTCGGCAACCCGAAATACGAGAGCTGGAAGACGTTTTTGGACAAGGCCTACTGGGAAGTCGACCTAAAGTAGCTCACCTCTCAACGAGCGGCTCTTTTTGTTCCGTGATGACTTCACAACTCTCGCACATCTCGGCGTTCAGGGCAGTGAAGTCTTTCCAATCGTCCGGGACGTTGTCATCCAGGAAGATGGCTTCGACGGGGCATTCCGGCACGCAGGCTTCACAGTCGATACATTCGTCGGGATGGATATAGAGGATCTTTTCGCCTTCGTAGAAACATTCGACGGGGCAAACCACGACGCAGTCGGTGTATTTGCAGCCGAAGCACGGTTCACAAACAACGTGAGTCATCGAAACAGCTCTCCTAAAATCGTCATTCTGGACGGAAACGGCAGCTTCGCCAAGTGCTTGCGATCAAAGCACTTGCCGCGGCTCAGACCCCAGAATCTTAGTGGTCGCTCGCAAAGGTGTCAACCAGACATGTGCCACCGGCCGAGCGGCAATCGACCGGTCCGTCCAAGTTCCGACTTGCTTCGATTGTAGATGCCACCTAAAATTAGTGCTATCGTGGGCATTCAAGGTGGCGCGGACCGCGCAGGATACCTGCGGCGTGGTCGCCTGTACCGCCTTTCAGAAGAGGTATCGATCCCTTGGCACTCTCCGAGATTGATCGCGAACTGCTTGATGACTGCTTGGCCCGAAAGGGTCAGTCGTGGGAAAAGTTCGTCGACCGCTTCATGGGCCTGGTTATCCACGTCATCAACCACACGGCCCAAAGCCGCTCGATTCGGCTGACCCGCGAAGATCGCGACGATTTGGCTGGCGAGGTGTTTCTGGCCGTAATCCGTGACGACTTCGCGATTCTTCGCCGCTTTCGTGGCGACAGCAGCCTAGCCACCTATCTGACGGTCATCTCCCGCCGCGTCGTCGTCCGTGAGTTGCTCAAGCGAAAGTCGGCTGCCCGACTGGCCGACAATAACATGGCGGCGGCCAGCGACCCGTCTGCTAATGGCGAGGATCGTATCGACGACCGGGAGCAGGTCGAGCGGTTGCTCGAAGAACTCGACGGCAGCGAAGAGCGCGTCGTACGGATGTACCATCTCGACGGCAAGAGTTACCAGGAAATCAGTCAGGCCATCGGCGTGCCGGAAAACAGCATCGGCCCCACGCTGACCCGAGCCCGACGCAAGATGCGGCTGTTTAGTGCGGGGTAGCCGTTGAAGATGGCTGTTCGCGATTAGCCACAAGCACGGCAACTGGGTGGCCCCGTTCGTTATCGCGTAGCCCACCCCAGACCCCATGGTTTCGTCGGAGTTCAGGCTTTAGCCTGTTTTGAAAAACAGCCTACTTGAAAAACAGCCTAAAGGCTGGACTCCAACAAGAGGAAAACGGGGGGCGGGTCTTGGCAGCGCCGTTCGGGGCTTGCCAGCAGCGAGTAGGGTGCATTGGGATGCACCCTACGGCGCTATTTGGACGGCGCTATTTCGCCGGTACGGTCAACGCTCCCAAATCGACGTCGGTCCAGCCGGAATAGCTCGGCTTGTTCCACATCTCTGGCGAAACGTCGAGCTGGTTGATCTGTACGTTGCCCATGTCGATCTTCATCGAGAGTTCAGCGGCCGGCCATTGGATGTTGATTTGTTGAGGCAATACGACGCGATTGGCCGAATCTCCGTCAACCGGCACACTGACATGGCCGCTGGCCACGGCCGAGGCGATCAGGCGATCTTGCGCGTCGTAAAGATGTTGCTCGCGAACCCAACCCCGCAACGAATCGATGATCGTCACCTTGGTCATGTCGCCCGCCGGCGTGCGCAGCCGCGTCCACACCTTGAGGCTGCCATCCGCCTGCCGCTCGGGACCGCGATGCTCGCCCCGCGGATCGAGCCTGGCCACGCCCAACGCCTCGATCAGCCAAGCGGGATCGACCGGAAGCACCCGACGGGCGCGGCTGTTTTTGAAGCGGTCGTGGCGGCACCAGTAAAGGTTTTTCGGCCGGTTGCGTTTGATCCAGAACCAGAACAACTCGTCGTTGCTGCCCAGATCGACCTCCGTTCCGGATACCAGCGGCGTGTCGGCTTTCAGACGGAACCGCTTGGATTGCTGATACACGATGCTCGTTTTGAGCGACGGGATGGCGATGCCATCGATCTTGATGGTCGCGTCATCGGTCCGAAACGAGCGGATCTTGTCGCTGTTGGCATTGACGACTTGGATCACCTCGGCCAGCGAGGGCGCTTCGCTGAGCGCCGGCGGCAGCGGATCGACATACTGGTGCAGCACGTTGGGGCAGCTCGCGCCCCCGGCGGTAAACAGCACCAGCAAGATAATGAGCGATAAGAGAGGGCGACGTGTCACGTGGCATCCTTGCCTGGGTCGGTGAATCGCGAGTTTGTGACTTCGCGACGGGCGCGACCACTGGTCGCGGCTTTACATTTGCTAGTGGCAAATCGCTAACAGCTAACAGCTAACAGCTAACAGCTAACAGCTAACAGCTAACAGCTTTCACGCGGCGTCGGCGAATAACAACTTCGCCAACTCCTGTTGAATCTCGTCGACACGGTCTTCGTCGGGGATCACCGACGACACGCGATAGGTCTGCTCGTTTTTCGGACAGTACAGCACCATCTGCTCTGCGCCCGTGTCGTCTTGCTCGGTTTCTTCCAATCGCACGACGCGACGGCGAATCAACAACAACGCCAGCACATAGCGCATGTCTTGGTTTTCCGGCTGCTCCTCATACTGGTCCAGCAAATCGAGCATCACGTCGTTGGGAGCCCAATTGAGCCGGCGCTGATCGGGCTGCGGCATCCGCGATTTCCACCAACCCAGGCATTGCTCCGGCGGACCGTCCCAGCCGTCGATGCCATAATCGTAGCGCACCACCTCGCCGCCCTCGGCCACGAGCACCGAGTAAAACTCCTCGCCCGGCTGCAGCGCCCGCTCGCTCTTGGCACAATGTCGGGTGCAGCGTTGAACTTCAAAATCGATCACGATCGCACGTTTTGACTCGCTGGAGATTCAGGCGAGCCCCGGGCGTCAGCCTGGGGGTAACGCATCTTTCCAGAGTGACGTTGAAACCGGTGGACGAATTACCGATGGCCTAACGGCCGTCGCTCGCCAGAGGGTGAATCGTAGGCAAAAGGCCCTGTTCGCTCAATAGCACGCTCTTCACTCGGCCACGAAGAATCGCTGATCGGTGCCGCCGGGGCCAATGTCGAGCCGCACCGGTCGGGCACACCTGGGACATTTGCCTTCGTAGGCCGTTTCCTGTCGATTAACGTAAACTCTCGTGTAAACGTCGCAGCAGGCAAACGTGATGCCCAAAAACGGCCGCGGTTTTCGCTGTCGGGCTCGGGGCTCACCGCCGCCCGGTATACTGCTCAGATCGAGGTTTTCGCCAACCATTGTCATGCAGATTCGGATTGTGTCTATCGTGGATCGTTCGCCGGCCCGACGCGCAACCGACGACACTCGACAGATTACCGGGACGCTCTCTGTAGGAAAAGATCGGTCGGACCGGGGCTCTGGGCTGAGTCGTGTTGTAAACTGCTTGACAATAATGAGTTAGGATACTTTCTTCGACCCGGCCAGCACATCCGTGATGAACGAAAACAAGCGAAATCACCGTCTCGGGGGCAAGATGCTCGTGCTCGGCTGGCTCATCACGCTCCCCTTGGCCGGCTTTGCGGCGGCCCGCTGGACGGCCCACGACGCGATGCTGTTGCTGATCTGGGCTAACTCCTTTACGCTTTACCTTTACCTGCCGGCATATCTGGTGGCCGGAATCGGGCTGTGGCGGCGATGCTGGGCCATCGCGGCGGTCGCGGGTTTGGTGGCAGCTTGCCATCTTTATTGGGTGCTGCCCGACGTCGTGTCGTCGCCGGCCGCGGATACGGCCGCTGAGAACATGCTCAACGTGCGAGTTTTTAGCGCCAACCTGCGCGGGGGCAATCCGCAATCCGAGCGGCTCATCGAAGAGATTCTCGCCGCCGAGGCCGACATTTTGGTGTTGCAAGAGGTCACGCCGAGTTGGTGGAAAAAGCTGGAGTCGGGCGGCCTCTTCGAGCGATTTCCCTATCGCCTCAAGAAGCTGCGACGCGACGCCTTCGGCTCGGCGATTCTCTCGCGCCGGCCGCTCGATGCGGCCGATTTCTGGCAAGTCAACGGCGTGACGATGATCCGCTGCACGGTCGTGCTTGATGGCCCGCGGCTGCGTCTCTACAACGTCCATCCGCTGCCGCCCGCCTCGGTCGGCTACGCCCAAACCTGGAATCAGCAGCACGAACAACTGGCCGAAATGTTGGCGGCCGAGACTGGCCCCACGCTGGCGATCGGCGACTTCAACGCCACACAACACTCCGCCTGGCTCAAACGACACACCGCCGGGCGAATGCGCAGCGCCCACGTCGATCGCGGCCGGGGCATGGCCGTCAGTTGGCCCAACTTGAAAATCCCGCTGCCTCCGATTCGCATCGACCACGCCTTGCTTTCGCCAGAAATCCGCTGCGTCGAAGTGCGCGAAGGCGCGGGGGCCGGCTCCGACCACAAGCCGCTCATCGTCGATCTGCTGGTGCCAAGGAAATAGCAAAGTAGAATCGGCGTCGCGCGACACAAGCTCAGCGGCCCGGCATTCATTCCTGGAAACTTCGGCGGCGTCTGGCAAAGGCCGAAGTTCGTCCGGTTGTCATCGTCTCCAAATCGTCGACCATTGCCCGGTCCACCGCCATCGCTTGAAGACGCCGCAGCGCGCCGTTTCGCGCCCTGTAGGAGGTGACTCCCGTCGCCGACCCGTAGGCCGCGGCTTGCCGCGGCGCCGTATCACCTCGCCTGTAGGAGGCGTCTGGGACGGCGACCGAATCACCGATACCACCAACATCGCCGACCCAGTCGCCTCCTACAGCCGCGGCAAGCCGGCGGCCTGCCGGTGCGCCAGCCGCTCCCGGGCCGGTCCAGGCGTCCAACAACTCGTTCAGGTCCGAACGATCCACCGGCGTGTCGAGCGGATCAACGAGATTCCCCTCGGCGGCCGAGACGTTCTGATTCCAGGCGGCCAGCAATACCGTCAAGTCCTCGAAGTCCACAAACCCGTCGCCGGTCAGGTCGGCGGGATGCGACGCGCCAAATTCATAAGCCCCGATGTCGATCCGCCCATTCACCACCCGATCAAACGGCGCTCCCCGCTGATCGAACTGGGGCGGCGGCGCGAAGTTCGGGTCGCCCGCGTCAATCGCTGGGCTGCCGGGCAGCAGAGCGTGGGTCTTGGTCGGTCCGCCGTTGTTGGCCAGCCGGCCGAGTCGCGGGTTGTCGTCGATGACGTTGCCGGCGCCACCGTCCAACAGTAGCGAGGCGGCGACACCGATCAGGCTGTAGTTCGCTTCGAAGCCGGCCCCTCCGAAGTCTCGGGTCTCGGGAGACATTTCTGCCGTGTTGTCGGAGAGAATGCTTCCGGTCACCGTCACGATCAGATCGTCCTCGTCGGATGTAGCTTCGGCGAAAATCCCGCCGCCGAGCTCACCGGCCGTGTTGCCCGAGATGGTGCTGTTGGTTATCGTCACGATCACATCGCGTGTATAAGATCGAGCATAAATTCCGCCGCCGCTAGCGCCCGCTGTGTTGCCCGAGATCGTACTGCCCGCCACCGTTACGAACGCATCGACATCGTGAGAGAAGACGTGAATCCCGCCGCCGCTACGAAAGCGGACGTCGCCCCGGTCGTCAGCCGTGTTGCCCGAGATGGTGCTGTTGGTTATCGTCACTGACGCTTTGCCAAACTCAGCTGCTGCAACGTGAATCCCGCCGCTTCTGTTGTCCGAAATGGTGCTGTCGGTCACCGTCACGTCAGTATCAAACACGTAGATCGCACCGCCGCCGGAATTCGCTGAGTTGCCCGAGATGGTACTGCTGATTACCGTCACATCGGCACCGTTAGCGTAGATTCCGCCGCCTTGGCTGCTTGCTATGTTGCCCGTGATTATGCTGTTGATGACGGTCACCATTCTGTGCGCGTAAATCCCGCCGCCGAAGCCGCCAGCCGTGTTGCCTGAGATCGTGCTGTTGGTTACGGTCACGCCATTGAAAGCGTTAATCCCGCCACCGAAGCTGCCAGCCGTGTTGCCGGAGATCGTGCTGTTGGTTACCGTCACGCTGCCACGAACGACGTACATCCCGCCGCCGAAGGTGGCGGTCGTGTTGCCCGAGATCGTGCTGTTGGTTATCGTCACGTCGCCAAAGCGAACGTAAATCCCGCCGCCGTCGGAAAAACGGTCGCCAGCCGTGTTGCCCGAGATGGTGCTGTTGGTCACTGATAGGTTCTCGAAGCTAATGATGCCTCCGCCATTGCCTGTCGATAGTCCACGGGTAATCGTCACGCCGTTGATTTCCACGTCGAGGCGTGTCTCGGTGTCGTCGTCAATATTGAAAACCCGCGACTGTTCGTTTGCATCGATCGTCAGGACATCTGGCCCCGGGCCGTTGATGGTGAGTGAGTCCGTGATGGCTAGTTCGCCGGACGTGAGGTTGATCGTGCCTACGACTGCGACGTTGAACTCAATCTCGTCGGAACCCGCAGCCGCATTGGCGTCGAGAATCGCCTGTCGCAGACTACCGGCGCCCGCGTCGTTCAGATTGGTGACCGTGAAAACGGCCAGCAGGCGGCGGGCCTCAAGAGGCTCGACGCTCAAGCGGCGTGAAGCCGGTCGTGCTGGTCGTGACGCTGACATGCTGGCCCCCGGTTTTCAGGATACCCGGTTTTAGGATAGGAGTGGAAGAAACGCCCAGGCTCGCAGGGGTCATCGTAACCGGGGGGTTCGCGGATTGCAAGAAAACGTGCGATGGCGGCGGTAGAGCTTGCATCGCGGGACGTCAGATTGAGCCGGCGTGAAGGTAAGAAGGGTTCTGACAGACGTTGAAATGTAACGCTTTTAACTAGCCCAGGCATTTATGCCTGGGACTCGATTCGCCGCGCCCTCTTTTCTTTCGGCCCCTTTAGGGGCCTCGTGATGGCAACCGTCGAATCGGCGCGTTCTCGCAACGCTAGGCCCCTGAAGGGGCCGGACAAAAACAATTCGATTCGCTTCCTATTCCCAGGCATAAATGCCTGGGCTAATCAAAAGACCCTACGGCACAACCTAGTCCTTAAACAAGCGAAGCCGGTTCGCTTGATTTTGTTTTTTCGAGCTTGGTTTTCGGGGCGCAGGCTGTCCGGCGGCTTTTGGGGAAGCCGTTTATTCGGTTCGGGTTTCGGGTTCGATCATGTTTCG
>JADFKK010000122.1 GCA_022564995.1 Planctomycetota bacterium
GGCCGTGTGTGACGAGCCGCCCAGCGAGGAGCAAAACCGCACACTGCACAAGACGATCAAGGCGGTGACCGAGGATTTGGACCGCATGGCGTTTAACACGGCCATTTCGCGAATGATGGAGTTCACCAACTTCTTTCTCAAGCAGAAAACGCGGCCCCGCGCGGCGATGGAACAGCTTGTGCTGCTGCTCTCGCCCTGGGCGCCGCACGTGGCCGAGGAATTATGGCAATTGCTGGGTCACGAGAACACCCTGGCCTACGAACCGTGGCCCACTTATGACGAAGCCCTGATTAAGGAAGACACCGTCGAGATCGTCGCCCAAATCCGCGGCAAGGTCCGCGGCAAGCTCCGTGTTTCGGCCGGCGCGTCGCAGGAAGAAGTCGAAACGGCCGCCCGCGCCGATGAAAAAATCGCCCAGTTACTCGCCGGACACGAAGTCGTAAAAGTCATCGTCGTCCCCGGGCGGCTGATAAATTTTGTCACGAAGTAAACCATGCAAAACACCATCGCTCTGATCCTCGGCGGCGGCACGGGCACGCGGCTGTTCCCGCTGACTCAATACCGCAGCAAGCCGGCGGTGCCTTTGGCCGGCAAGTATCGGCTGATCGACATTCCGCTGTCGAATTGCATCAACAGCCATCTGCGGAAAATTTACGTGCTGACGCAGTTCAACTCGGTCAGCCTGCATCGCCACATCCGCCAAACTTACCGCTTCGACAGCTTCAGCGATGGCTTCGTCGAAATCCTCGCCGCCCAGCAGACCCTGGCCGAAGGCGAACAGTGGTATCAAGGCACGGCCGACGCGGTCCGCAAAAACATTCGCTACATCCAGCAGCCCAACGTCGAGCACGTGCTGATCCTCTCCGGCGATCAACTCTACCGGATGGACTTCGCCAAGATGCTGGCCGATCACCGCGAGGCCGGCGCCGACGTAACCATCGCCGCCAAGCCGGTCCATCGCAAGGCGGCCGCGGGCTTGGGCATTATGCGGCTCGACGAGGGCGGCCGGGTGCGGGGTTTCTTAGAGAAGCCGCAGACGACAGAAGAGATGGACCTGATGGCCACCGACCCGGCCTGGATCGACGCGCGGGGCATTCCCAGCGGCGGGCGCGATCTGCTGGCCAGCATGGGCATCTATCTGTTCAACCGGCAGACGCTCGTCGACGTGCTGGAGAAGACCGACTATCAGGACTTCGGCAAAGAGGTGTTTCCCGCCTCGATTCGTGCCCGCCACGTCCACACGTTTCTGTTCGACGGTTACTGGGAAGACATCGGCACGATCCGCTCGTTCTACGAAGCCAATCTGGCCATGGCCCAGCGGCACCCGCCGTTCGAGCTGGCGGGCGACGGATCGCCGATCTATTCGCGGGCCCGCTTTCTGCCGCCGACGCGCATCTACGGGGCCAATATCCGCGGCAGCCTGATCGCCGACGGCTGCCTGATCGAACAGGGCGCGGTGATCGACCGCAGCATCATCGGCCATCGCTGCGTGATCGGCCAAGGCGCCATGATTCGCGATTCGGTCATCATGGGTAACGACTATTTTGAGACCACCGCCGAGATCGATTGCGACGTAAACGAACAGCGCCCGCCGCTGGGCATCGGCGAGGGCAGCCGCATCGAAGGCGCCATTGTCGACAAGAACGTCCGCATCGGCCGCAACGTAAACATCCGCAACGAAGCCAACGTGCAAAACGGAGACCTCGCGTCCGGCGTCGTCATCCGCGACGGCGTCGTCGTCGTGCCGAAAGACGCCACGCTCCAGGACGGCTGGGAAGTAAACCCATAAAGCCGCGACCGCTGGTCGCGCCCGAATCCGTCACACGTTTTGCATGTAGTTTCATATATCGTGGCACAGGCGTCTCGCCTGTGAAACACCGGCGGGACGCCGGTGCCACGGTATCGTGGCTGAATTCGCAAGAATTCAACATGGCTCGTGGGGACTGAATTCTCGCGAATTCAGCAACGTGTCGCCGATACACTCACGACGGTGTGGTTCTTCGGCGTCATCGCGGCGCCGTGGATCGGCAACATCCTCGCCGGAATCGTTCCCAAGAAGTGACGCGGATCGCGAACCGGAGGCTATTTCGAGATCACAGGATTGATCCAGGCGGCCCATGCACAGTCGTTCGACCCTGGGCAATTCACCTCCAACTTTAACTGGCGGACTCCGCGGATGCTGACTTTGCAGTCCTGGCCGTCGTTTTTCTTCTGGATGGGTCTCGACGTCCAAATGAGCTCGCCATCACCATAAACCTTAAATGTTAGCGGGGAGCCGGCGTCATTCGGAGCACCGTCAAGTATGCCAACGCCCGTCAGAAGCGAACTAAATCTGCCTTCCAAGTTGTAGATGATGTTCGCCGTGCTCTTCCGTGCAGGGTGAAGCGATATCGCGTGCGTCAGGCGTTTACCACGGAACCAACACAATTGAGGGTTTCCTTTGCGTTTCGAGAATCCGGTAGCACCTCGCTTGCCCAAGCGACTCGCCTCGTGTGAAACCTCCTTTAGATCATCAAGATAAACAGGCTTCTTGCGGCCGGGTTTGCCGTCGTTTCGGACAACGGTGGCCGCTTCCCGCAACACGTCATCGACCCGTCGCTGGGCCGTCTTCTTTGAAAGCCCGGCCAACTTGGGCAAGGCCCGCCGATACCACGTCACTGCCCGGGCCTTGATGTGCGTTTTGGAATCCGCCGGTTGCTTCTCCGCCAAGTCCCACCAGGCGTCGCCGACCTTTTTCTGGGCGGACGGGTCGCCCGCGGCGGCCAACTCTCGTTTGGCGATGGCGTGGCCACCTTTGACCAGCAGCGGCAGCCCTCGCTTCCAGTCGTTGCGGAGGAAGCAGAGATACTTGCCGATTTGCAGGTTGGCCGGGGCGTCGTCGGGTTTCTGCTTGAGCGTGGCAATCGCCCCCTTCAGCGCGTCGAAGGCCGCCTTGCGCTCCTTGAGCCGCGCGGCCAAATCGCGCATCGCGGCGATCTGCCGTCGGTCTTTGAGGGCCTTCGCGGCTTTGTAGCCGACTCGACCAAAGCGGGCCGCAACCTTAAAACGATCTGCCGCGAGGGCCTCGTCGAAGTGGCTGGCCGCCGCCTTGAGCAACTCTCGATGTGACATTTTTCCGAACAGCCGTTCAACGATCGACGCCTTGATCGCCAGGACGTCGACGTCGAAGAATTCCCCCAAGCGGTCCGCCGCCTCAATCGCCACGGTCAGGTCGGCATTCTCGACGGCCAACTCGCCCGCATGGCGCAGCGCCACGTAGCGATTCGCCGGGTTCTTGTCATCCAGCCCCGCCTTGATCAATGTTTGGGCCAACTCGGCCCGCTCCTTGGCAGTGTCGGGACGTCCAAACGCCTCGCGGATCAACTCCCTCGCCTTTTCCCGCTCCGCCCGCGGCGGAATCGGTACCTTCTTTTCGCGGTCGGCCGGCGCCAGCAGTTCGTACAAGCCGCCCTGCTTCTTCGTCTCTGGAGAAATGGGGCTCGTATCGTCCTGGGCTCGTAGAGACGGCGGTTGCGAAATGAGTGTGAAAACGACCGCCGCCGTTAAGAAGAGACGCTGTGTCATCGTGTTTCTCCCGAAATCGTCCAAAGGGGGATCGACCACCATCCATTGTCGCAGGATCGGCGGAAGCAATCAAGCCCTCGCCTCTTGCGTCGCGGACGCCGTGTGCGCTATGATTCGCATGATCGGGCCGATTCTCCGTCGTCGGCCGAATAGTAGCCCGAAGTGTAAGCGAGGAAATCGAGGTGAAGTAGCTACCGTCGCCAGACGGTGGATCCTCAATCCACGCTCTGGCGAGCGTAGCTACGGATTAGTTTTCACTTGCCGGTCGCGTAAAGCATGGAATGTCAGAGACGCTAAGCCTATGAACCTCGGAAACTGGCAACTCGACACCGTCAGCGGCGGACGGATGAGGCTCGACGGCGGGACGATGTTTGGGATGGTGCCCAAGCCGTTGTGGGAGAAGTTGCAGCCGGCCGACGAACGCAATCGGATTCGCGCGGCGACCAACTGTGTGCTGGCCCGTGAACGGTTACACCCATAGAGCAGCGACCACGGATCTCGCCCGAATCCGTCACACGTTTCGCATGTAGTTTCGTCGCCGCGCCACGGATCGGCAACATCCTCGCCGGAATCGTTCCCAAGAAGTGACCTGGATCGTGAGCCCCACGCTATTTCGAGATCACAGGATTGATCCAGGCGGCATGTGCCCCGTTCAGGATTCCAGGACAATTCACCTCCAATTTTAGCTGGCGGACTCCCCGAATGCTGATTTTGCAATCCTGGCCATCGTTTCTCTTCTGAAGGGGCCTTGACTGCCATAGTATCTTTCCATCACCGTAGACCTTGAATGTAAGCGGCGAACTGGAGTCGACACCCGCGCCTTCAATGATGCCAACTCCGGTCAGCAGTGATGAATACTTCCCACCGAGATCGTAGATTATGTGCGCCGAGGACTTTGTCCGGGGATGTAGCGCAATTGCGTGCGTCAGGTTTACTCCGCGGAACTTACATCGACTTACACTTACGCGCGGATATCCTGTAGCACCATTCTTCCCGAAGAACAGTGCCTTGTGTGAAACCTCTTTCAGGTCATCAAGATACTTCTTTCTATACCTGCCGGACTTTTTGCCGCCCGGTCTGTCGTCGTTTCGGGCAAGAGCGGCTGTTTCCCGCAACACATCATCAACCCGTCGCTGGGCCGTCAGCTTCGAAAGCCCAGCCAACTTGGGCGAGGCCCGCTGATACCACTTCACCGCTCGGGCCTTGATATGGGTTTTGGTGTGCCCGGTCTTCGTCTCCGCCAAATCCCACCAGGCATCGCCGACCTTCTTCTGGGCCGACGGGTCGTCCGCAACGGCCGACTCTTGTTTCGCGATGGCGTGGCCGCCCTTGACCAGCAGCGCCAGCCCTCGCTTCCAGTCGCCGCGGAGGAAGCAGAGATACTTGCCGATTTGCAGGTTGGCCGGGGCGTCGTCCGGTTTCTGCTTGAGCGTCGCTATCGCCCCCGTCAGCGCGTCGAAGGCCGCCTTGCGCCCCTTGAGCCGCGCGGCCGATTGGCGCATCGCGGCGATCTGCGGCCGGTCCTTGAGGGCCTTCGCGGCCTTGTAGCCGACTCGACCAAAGCGGGCCGCGACCTCAAAACGATCGGCCGCGAGCGCCTCGCCGAAGTGGCTGGTCGCTGCGTCGAGCAATTTGCGATGGGCCACTTTGCCGAACAGCCGCTCGACGATTGAGGCCTTGATTGTCAGGACGTCGACGTCGAAGAATTCCCCCAAGCGGTCCGCCGCCTCACTCGCCACGGCCAGGTCGGCATTCTCGACGGCCAACTCGCCCGCATGGCGCAGCGCCACGTAGCGATTCGCCGGGTTCTTGTCATCCAGACCCGCCTTGATCAATGTTTGGGCCAACGCCGCCCGCTCCTTGGCAGTGTCGGGACGTCCAAACGCCTCGCGGATCAACTCCCTCGCCTTTTCCCGCTCCGCCCGCGGCGGAATCGGCGCCTTCTTCTCACGGTCGGCCGGCGCCAGCAGATCGTACAAACCGCCCCGCTTCTTCGTCTCTGGAGAACTGGGGCTTGTATCGTCCTGGGCCCGTAGAGACGGCGGTTGCGAAACAAGCGTGAAAACGACCGCCGCCGTTAAGAAGAGACGCTGTGCCATCGTGTTTCTCCCAACATCATCCAAAGGGGGATCGACCACCAGCCATTGTCGCAGGATCGGCGGAGGCAATCAAGCCCTCGCCTCTTGCGTCGCGGACGCCGCGTGCGCTATGATTCGCATGATCGGGCTGATTCTCCGTCGTCGGCCGACGAATCGTAGCCCGAAGCGTAAGCGAGAGAATCGAGGTGATGGCTTTTTCCTCGCTTACGCTTTTTGAAGTTGCGCAAATCAGCCGCCCAGCGGCGACATCAAATAGCCTGGGGCGCGAGCCCCAGGAAATCGTGGTCGAATTAAGTTCTGAAAGCCCCGGAGGGGCGACATCGGATGACGTCGCACGGTGTCGCCCCTCCGGGGCTGTCCGCTGGAAAATTGACATTATCCCTGGGGCTGGCGCCCCAGGCTATTCGATGTCGTCCCTCCGGGACTAAAAAAGCGCAACTTCAAAACTTACGCTTCGGGTTATGATGTTCGACGGTCGCGTAGATCATGGGATGTCAGAGACGTTAAGCCTATGAACCTCGGAAACTGGCAACTCGATACCGTCAGCGGCGGGCGGATGAGGCTCGACGGCGGGACGATGTTTGGGATGGTGCCCAAGCCGATGTGGGAGAAGTTGCAGCCGGCCGACGAACGCAATCGGATTCGCGCGGCGACCAACTGCGTGTTGGCCCGTGATGGGGATCATACGGTGCTCATCGACACGGGTTACGGCGGAAAGTTTTCCGATCGCCAGCGGGCGCATGCTTCGCTGGAAGCGGGCGAGCCGATGGTCGAGTCGCTGGCTGTCATCGGCGTGTCGCCCGAGGACATCGACACGGTCGTGCTGAGCCACCTGCACTTCGACCACGCCGGCGGCGGGACGAGAAGCGATGATGGCGAAAACCTGCGGCCGACGTTTCCCAAGGCTCGCTACGTCGTACACGGGGTCGAATGGGAAGACGCCACCGGCGGAGCGGCCGAACTACACGGCGCGTATCCGCTGGAGAATCTGCTGCCGATTGAAGAGGCCGGACAGTTGGACTTAATCGAGGCCGACGTCGAGATATTGCCCGGGCTGCGCAGCCGCGTGACCGGCGGACATACCCGCGGCCATCAGGCGCTCATTTTCGAGTCCGGCGGCCAGACGGCCGTTTACCCGGCTGATTTATGTCCGATGATCGCCCACGTGCGGCAGATGTGGTACACGGCGTTCGATACGCATCCGCTACAAACCCGCCGTTACAAGCCGCAACTTTTGGGCGAGGCGGTCGAGGGCAATTGGTGGATTCTCTGGGACCACGACCCCGACGTCGCCGCCTCGCGCTTGGCCCGCGACGAGAAGCATGAGTTTGTGGCGGTCGAAACGATGGCGACGCTGTAGGGTTCTTAATTGAACAGCGCCGCTTTGGGCTGGGACAGCACGGTTAAGGTCTGTAATGGTTGCGGCTACAACGAACCTCGCGAATAACTTCCCGGCCCTTTGCTTTCCTTCGGTTCAAACACTGGGGTCCACCTCAAGGTAAGGAAGGCAGAATAATGGTGGGCAGAATAATAAGAGGAAAAATGACGGGTTGTGGCATGAAGTCCGCACGCGCGTATTATTCTGCCCTCCATCATTCTGCCTACCGCCAGCACGAAAAGTATCGAACCACCGAACGGCATCTTATGGTCCAGCTCATGTTGCCAGGTTGTGCGCTGGCAGTGAGTGATATTGAAATGCCCGAAGTTCAAAAAAACTCACTGGTTTGTCCACAACTGCTCACGGCGCAAGCACTTAATCGTGCTAACTTCGCTCCAAGTGGCGATGTCCAATTAGGACCGCCTACTTCGCCGCTGCCTTATCGGCCTTGGCCTTCTTTTCCTGTGCGGCCGATACTTCGGGGTTGGGTGTGGCGTCGCCTTTTTCGTGGCCGAGAATCCACTTGACGCCGCCCAGCAAGGACTGCATGTACTTGGGATTCGTCCAGACGTCTTCGCGA
The DNA here is from genome assembly GCA_022564995.1 of Planctomycetota bacterium. Lineage (GTDB taxonomy): Bacteria > Planctomycetota > Planctomycetia > Pirellulales > JADFKK01 > JADFKK01. The sequence goes on from JADFKK010000122.1 coordinate 7,622, forward strand.
TGGCCCAGGCTCATGTGCAGCACCTTGCCGTCGCCGTATTCTTTGACCCAGGCGATGGGCACGTGGTAGGCCTCTTTTCTGGCGGTCTTGGCCATGTTCAGGCTCATCAGCACATGAACCTTCTCCGGCACCCAATTGCGGAAGCGATAGATCTCGTCTTTGATGACGAATTCCTTACCCCACGGCTTGCTGACCGGGTGCTTCGTGTCGTGGACGGTGATGGTCACCGACGAGCCGGAACCCCAGGGATGGCCGGCGAAGGTGCCGCCGATCATTTCGTAATACGGTTTGTAGCTCTTGAACGTGTCGGCCGCCGAATGAGTGCCGATGAAGCCGTGGCCCTTTTGCTTGAGCCAATCGTTGAAAAAATAGTCGAGGTCGTCTTCTTTGATCGGCAACTTGCCGGTGGTGTAGAACATCACGATGTCGTAGTTCTGCAGGTTCTTTTTCGTAAAGTCCTTCGCACAGTCCTGTGTGCAATCGACACGGAACAGACCGCTCGATGCGCCCAGAGCGGTCATCGCCTCTTCGGCGGCAGCCAGCGGCTTACCCTTGCGATTCACCGCGCCGTGCCGGAAGCCGGCGCTTTGGGTGACAAACAGAATACGGGCGGCCTTTTTCGGCTTATCATCGGCCACCGCGGACAGGGCGGAGGCGAAGACGGCCGGCAGCACCAATAAACTGGCAAGCAGGTGACGGCGATTCATGGCAGGTTCCTTACGGAGGGAGGTGGGTGGCGAGCGTATGCTCGGGCAAGTGATGTTCTGCGCCTGCTTATCTTAACACAGCCGCAAACCGATTTCACCCCAGCCACCTCTCCCTTTGGGAGAGGTCGGGCTTTCAGGCCCGGGAGAGGGTGAGCCGCAAGGCGCTAGCCGCGGGTATTGTGCGGGAAAACGTAACCTCGACTCACCGGCGGCTAGCGCCATGCCGCTCACAGCGAGTGGCCTAACGCCCGCGGCTCGCCTCGGCAATCGATTCGTCGAGGATGTCCAACGCCGCGTCCATCTGCTCGGCGGTAATCGTTCGGCGGCGGAGTCGGGCGGGGGATTGGTCATGGGGACACGGCGGCTCTGAATGAGAATTGTCGAAACCCGTCCCATTTCTCTTCTCGCGTGCTATGATGTGTGGCCTCGTCACTGACCATTGAAGGACTTCGCTCTTGTCTCAACCCGGCCGCATAACTCGCTGGCTTCAATCGGCCCCCGCGCCGGTGTTTATTTGTTGGGCGATTGCGGCGTCGTTTTCGACGTATTTCTGCATGTACGCCTTTCGCAAGCCGTTCGCGGCGGCGAAGTTCGAGGGGCTTGATTTGACGCTTTGGGTGAGCGATTTCAAAATCGAGATCGGGCTGAAAACGGCTTTTGTGATCAGCCAGATCGTCGGCTACACGATCTCCAAGTACGTTGGCATCAAGGTTTGTTCGGAAATCACCCGCGGAAGGCGAGCCACGGCGTTGGTGTTGTTAATCCTATTGGCCGAGGCCGCGCTGCTGCTGTTTGCCGTGTTGCCGAATCAGTGGAAGATACTCGCCATTTTTCTCAACGGCCTGCCGCTTGGCATGGTCTGGGGCTTGGTCGTCTGGTATCTGGAAGGCCGGCGAATGTCGGAGATATTGCTGGCCGGGTTGAGTTGCTCGTTTATTCTTGCCAGCGGAATGGTCAAAGATGTCGGTCGCTTCGTGATGAGTGATTGGCACTTCAGCGAAGCGCAGATGCCGGTCGTCACCGGCGGGCTGTTTCTTCCGTTGTTCCTTCTCTCGGTGTGGTTGCTCAACCAACTGCCGGCCCCCAGCACGGCCGACGTTCTCCTGCGAGTACGTCGCGAGCCGATGGACGGTCAGCAGCGGATCAGCTTCATGCGACAGTTTCTGCCAGGCATGATCGTGCTGCTGGTGGTCTATTTGTTTCTTACGGCGTATCGAGATTTTCGCGACAACTACGGCGTCGAGATCTTCGCCGAGTTGGGTTACCATGAAGAGCCGGCTCTGTTCACGCGCAGCGAGCTGCCGGTTGCGTTCGGCGTGTTGATAGCGTTGGCGGCGTTGAGCCTCATTAAGAATAACCGCCGCGGCCTGATCGGGGCTTTTGTCGTGATGGCCGGCGGCGCAGCGATGATGGGTATTTCCACGATTCTGTTCGATAACGACGCGATCAACGGACAATGGTGGATGATTCTCGTTGGGTTGGGTTCGTACCTGGCCTACGTCCCCTTCGGCTCGATGCTGTTCGACCGCTTGATCGCCAGCACGCGGACCACCGGCACCGCCGTGTTCGCCATCTACGTGGCCGACGCGATCGGCTACACCGGGTCGATCGGCGTGCAGTTGTATAAAGACCTCGGGCAGAGCGACATTTCGCGGCTGGAGTTTTTCCGCCTGATGACCTATGGGCTTTCGATATTGGCGTTGGTGGGCCTGACGGCAAGCTGTCTGTATTTTGTGATTCGGCACGTGCGCGCCGACGCACCGTAAGGCGAGCGGCAGCTTAGAAAATACCAGCACGCAGCGCAAGCAAGTGTGTCTTCTTGACTCACTCGCTTGCGCGTCGTGCTTGTATTAGGTAAGTTTTCATCTGCCGCTCGCCTAAAGAGCAGCATAACGTGCGTTTAACCGCAGTGCCCAACGGGCCGCGCGAGAGTTCGCGTTGTGTTGCCCGACGGCTTCGCACCGAGGCATGGCTGGTCCGCAGATTTCCCAGATACGCGCAGATAAAGGAAGTAGTCGCTCGTCGACAAGCCCATCTGCGTAAATCTGCGTTTGTCTGCGGACAACACTTGGCGAAAATTCGGTTCGGCATGGCTCGTCGGAATTCTTGCGAATTCAGCTACTGTTGGAATCGGCAACGTCATACTATACTGTCCGTCGGATAAACGAACGGGTCATGCGACGCAGCCGCCATGTTTCAACTCACTTGCGAAGACCGGCGGTCGATCCGCGATTTGATCGACACCCGACGCTCGGGATACTCGCTGCCGCGGGCGTTCTATCACGACCCGGCCGTCTATCGGGCCGAGATCGAGGGCATCTGGCGGCGCGGTTGGTTGTTCGCCGGGCAGACTTGCCAGATTCCCGAGGCGGGTGATTACTTCACTTACGAGATCGACACCGATTCGCTCATTGTCATTCGCGACGATGAGGGCCACGTTCGCGCCTTGCACAACGTCTGTCGACATCGCGGCAGCCGGATTTGCGGCGAAGAGGCCGGCCGCATCGGAAAGCTCGTCTGTCCGTATCATCAGTGGGTCTACGGACGAGACGGGCGGCTGCTGTCGATGCGCGGAATGCACGGAGAAATCGACGCTTCGCGGCTTAGCTTGCACGAAGCACACGTCCGAGAACTCGCCGGGCTGATCTACGTTTCGCTGGCCGAGGAGCCGCCCGATTTTCAGCCGGCCGCCGATTGCCTGGGCCCGCTGGCCGCCAGCCAAGGCTTCGAGCGGGCCAAGGTCGCGAAAATTGTCGATTACGACGTCGAGGCCAACTGGAAGCTGGTGTGGGAAAACAACCGCGAGTGTTATCATTGCAGCACCCATCACCCGCAGTACGTTAAGGCCAACTACGATCATTTTAACGAGGATGACACCACGCAGGCGATTCGCGAAGAAATGGCCGAGTCTGTTGCGCGGAGCGAGGCCAAATGGGCGGCGGCCGGGCTGGCGGTAACGCACAAGCAATCCGGCATGGCGACCTTTCCCGACGCCGAGGCCGATCTGTGGTATTCGGCCAATCGCACGGTGCTCGCTCGTGGCTACGTGAGCGAGACGATGGACGGCCGGCAGGTCGCGCCGCTGATGGGCGATTACCCCGACCCCGACGTCGGCACGCTGCGGATGCGAACCGTGCCGAATTTTTGGAACCATTCGAGCTGCGACCACGGCGTATCGACCCGATTGACACCCACCGGCATCGACCGCACCCAGGTTCGCGTGATTTGGGTCGTCGATGCGGGCGCCGAGGAAGGCCGCGATTACCAACTGAGCGAGATCATGCCGTTTTGGCAATTGACCAGCGAGCAGGACTGGAAAATTTGCGAGAATCAGCAGCGAGGTCTGACCTCCAGAGCCTATGAGCCCGGCCCGCTTTCGACGTACAAGGAATACAACGTAGATAGTTTCTTGCAGTGGTATTTGAAGCGATTGGGCGAAGCGGTTGAGGAGTAAGGAATAACGACGGGTGGCTGGTGGCTGAGCTTGCGAAGCCCCAGCGAGTGAGAGTCTGGGGCTTCGCAAGTTGTCATGGGACGTAAGGACGTGGCTTGGTATGGGAAAGTGGTTTTGCCACCGGGCTTTTAACTAGCCCAGGCATTTATGCTTGTCCTTACCCTGGTTTTTTTGTGATAGCAGTGGGTTGCTAGCTGGTGTTTTTTTTGAGCAGCTAGCATGTTGAAGTTTTTGTTGCGGCGCGAGTTGCGTGAATCGATCAACGAAACGCTGGCGAGTTGCGTAGAACGTACAACAGCCGTGCAGGAGGCAGGGCACCGAGGGGAGGCTACGCAAGCGATGCTGGCACGTTCTCACGGAGGTCGCCAAATGCAAACGACAACGCATTCGACAACGCAATGGGCCGAAGATAATTTTCGCAGTTGCCAACTTGGAGACAAGCGGCGAAACGATCGACTGATCCAAGTGGCCGGGCAGGTCGCCAACCATCCCGCGGCAAGCCTGCCGGGTCAAACCGAGACGTGGAGTGATCTGAAGGGAACGTACACGTTGTCGCTTCTGGCGCGGCCCGGCCAGGCGGCTCGCGAAGCGATGGTCGGCCTGATGAGCGTGGTTGCGGTTCGCCTGCTTCGCCTGAAGTCGTTGGCCCGCACCGATCCCGATGTCCCGGCCAAGCGTGTGGTGCCAAACATTTGGCTCCAGATGCTCAAGGTGGCGCGTCAGGGATTGGATCGCGTACATGATTTAACCGTTGGACAGTTTTACCGAGAGGTCGCCAAGGGAGGTGGATTCATAGGTCGAAAAAGCGACGGCCAGCCCGGCTGGATCACAATCTGGCGAGGCTGGGAAAAACTAAACACCTACGTCCAAGCCGCCTCGCTTGCCAGCAAACTCAAAATACCAATATAGATGTGGGTAAGGACAAGGGCTGGAGGCTGGTGTACCGTGTACTGCGTACTGAGTACTGAGTACGGAACGATTGCTTCCGTCTTTTCCCAGCCCCCAGCTTCCAACTCCCAGCCCTCCACGTCCGGTTACCTTGCCGCGATAGCAGTGCTTGCGTCATGCCGCCTCGCGCATTCGTCGCACAACTTGTTGGGTGTTTGTGCCGATACTAACGATAGGACCATTTGGGCGCGAGGCGACAGGCGGCGAAATTACAGCCCAACGGACGGTTTTAGGGGCAAATTTTCATGTCTTCGGTCAGCGACGACATTCGAGCCGCGATCTCGCTTCAGCAAGCGGACCGCTTGCCAGAGGCCGAAGCCGCCCTGCGCGAAGTCCTCGCGCGCGCGCCGCAATGCGCCGACGCGCATCACCTGCTGGGCGTGTTATCCCAGCAGTGTGGCCGCACCCAAGCGGCGATCGAAAGAATTCGGCGGGCGATCAGACTCAGCCCCAACACGCCGACGTACCACCACAACCTGAGCCTGGTTTGGTCCGCGGCCCAGCGGCCGAACGAAGCCGTTGCAGCGGCCGAAGAGGCGGTCCATTTGCGGCCCCAAGACGCGCCGCTGGTCGATAATCTGGGACACATGCTCATCGAGGCCGGCCGCCCCGACGAGGCAGCCGGCGCCCTTAAGCGAGCCGCCGAACTCGACCCGACGAGTGCCAAAATCCACAACAACCTCGGCGTGGCCTATTACGAAATGGGCCGGCTCGACGAGGCAATCCGCCAGTCGCGCAAAGCCATCGAGCTATCGCCCCATTACGCCAAAGCCCATAACTCCCTGGGGCTTCCGCTTCAGGAACAGGGTGATGTCGAAGGAGCCATCGCCACTTATCGTCGGGCGGTTCAGCTAGATCCCGACTACAGCGACGCCCAATTCAATCTAACGCTTGCCCATCTTCTTCAAGGTGACTTCGGCCGAGGTTGGCGCGACTACGCGCTGCGCACCGAGCGCAGGGGACAAGTCCGGCGAAAACATCCGTGGCCGACGTGGGACGGCGCTTCGCTGAAAGGCAAGACGGTGCTCGTCTTCGGCGAACAAGGCGTCGGCGACGAAGTGATGTTCGCGTCGTGTTTGGGCGAAGTCGTGCAACAGGCCGATCACTGTGCCGCTCGTGTAATCGTCGAGTGCGACCGTCGATTGGCGGAGCTCGTCAGGCGATCGTTTCCCAAGGTCACGGTTTATCCGCGGCGCAAACTCAGCGACTTGACCTGGCTCGCCGAATTGGAACGTATCGACGTTTGCATCGCCATCGGCAGCCTGCCGATGTTCTTGCGCCGCAGCCTAGAGAGTTTTCCCCGACACGACGGCTATCTAACGCCCGATGCCCAGCGGTGTCGGTTTTGGAAAAAACGATTTGACCAGCTTGGCCCGGGGCCGAAGATCGGCATCTCATGGCGTGGTGGAGCACAAACCGTGTCAGCCAATCGCCGCTCGACCGACTTGGCGCTGTGGCAAGAGATCCTCGCCACCGAGGGCGTGTGCTTCGTCAATTTACAGGCTGGCGATGTTACGGCGCCGCTCGAAGCTGTCCAGCGGCAGCTTGGCGTTCGCGTTCACACCTGGCCGAACATCAACGGACAAGACGACCTCGACTCATTGGCCGCCCAAATCGCTTCGCTCGATCTGGTGATTTCCGCCCAAAACACCAACGTTCATCTGGCCGGCGCGGTGGGCGTGTCGACCTGGGTCGCGCTGCCGTTGGCGTACGACTGGCGTTGGATGCTCCAGCGCAGCGATAGTCCCTGGTATCCGTCGGTCAGGCTGTTTCGACAAACCAGGGCTGGACGTTGGCACGACGTTTTCGAGCGTCTGCGAATCGCACTGCAACAACACGTTTCTCACACAACATACGACGCGGCCCCACTCGACCGATGACCAACATTCCCGACATCTTGCAATCGGCCCTAGCCCGACATCGCGCCGGGCGCCACGCCGAAGCGGGTAAGCTATACCGGCGCGTGCTAATTGCCGATTCGCAAAACGCCGACGCGCTGCACCTATTGGGAATGCTCGCCTTTGAGCGTCGTCAATACGACCAAGCCGCCGCCTCGATCCGCCGCGCGATTCAGTCCGCTGGGGGCCGGGCCGTCTTTCACAACAACCTGGGCAACGTCTTACAGCAGCAGGAAAACTACACAGGCGCCATCGCGGCGTATTGCCGCGCGATCGAGATTGATCCCGACTATGCCGGCGCGCTGCACAATCTCGGCAACGCACACCGCGCCGCCGAAGACTGGGCCGAAGCAGAGGCTTGCTATCGCCGCGCGGCCGAACTGCGCGATCATTGGCCCGATATTCACAACAATCTGGGCATTGTCTTGCGACGCCAAGGTCGACTGAAAGATGCCGAGGCAAGCTGTCGGCGGGCGATCGAACAAGCGGGCGAAACCGCTGCGTCAGCGGCCATGGCTCACAACAATCTCGGGCTGACCCTGGCCGATCAAAACCGGCTCGACGAAGCAGCCGCCTGCTACACAACCGCCGCTGCGCTGGCGCCCGAGGGCGCCGAGCCGCATCATAACCTGGGCATCGTACTGGAACGCCAATGCCGCCATGAAGAAGCGCTCGCCGCCTATCAGCGGGCGATCGATTGCCGCGCTGATTACGCCGAGGCCCATTTCAATCGCTCGCTGATATGGCTCATGCAGGGTGATCTACGGCGTGGCTGGAAAGAATATGAGTGGCGCGGCCGAGAGCACGGTCGTCCACAGTGCCCTGGTTCGGCAACGTACCGCGAAACTTCGATCGCCTCGCTCGCCGGCAAGACCGTCCTCATCGAGGCGGAACAAGGCCTTGGCGATGAGATCATGTTTGCCTCTTGTTATGGCGAAATCATCGATCGGGCCGAGACGTGTTACTTGCAGTGCGATCCGCGGCTGGTCGATTTATTTTCGCGATCGTTTCCGTCCGCCCAGGTTGTCGCCCGTGCGACACCAACCGACGCCAGCACCGACGCGCCGCCCAAGGCCGACCTCGTGCTCCGCGCCGGCAGCTTGCCGCGGCTGCTGCGACCGACGCTCGATTCGTTTCCACGTCACCGAGGCTATCTCGTGCCCGACGCCGAGCGTTTGGAAAAATGGGCCGCCCGATTCGACGTCCTGGGCGATCGATTCAAGGTCGGCATCTCTTGGCGCGGCGGCGCCACGCCGCTGGCCCACTCGGTCAAGTCGACAACACTCGATGCATGGGCGCCGCTCGCCGCGTTGAGTGACCATGTGCATTGGATCAATCTTCAATACGGCGATTGCCGCGAAGAATTACGCGAGGCCCGCGATCGTCACCATCTGACGATTCACGACTGGCCGAATGCCGATCCGACGGCCGACCTGGACGATTTCGCCGCCCGTGTCGCCGCGCTCGATCTGGTGATCTCCGTCAGCAACACGACCGTCCACGTGGCCGGCGCCTTGGCGGTGCCGGTGTGGACGCTCCTCGCCGATCCGCCGCCCTGGCGTTGGATGCTGCAGCGCGAAGACAGCCCCTGGTATCCGAGCATGCGCCTGCTGCGCCAATCGCAGCCGGGGGCTTGGTCCGATGTGCTGGCGCGCGTGGCCGCAGCCCTTGGGCGCCGTTGCCAGTCACTCGATACGAAGTCGATCCGTATCGATCGCATGAATCACTCCAGCGCGCCGCCGTTTTTCGTCGCCGCGCCCAGCACTCCGGTTTCGTTCCCAGCCGATCTCTCCTCCCCGAACCAGACGTCATGAGCACTCGAACTCACACTGCCGAATCGCTGCTGTTCGCGCTCGATCATCATCGCGCCGGTCGCATCGGTATCGCTTCGTCGATCTATCGCAAGATCCTCGACGCGGACCCCCATCAGGCCGACGCCCTGCACCTGTTGGGCATGGTCGCGCACGATCGAGAAAACTACACCAGGGCCGTTGAGTTGATCGGCCAGGCCATCAAGATCAATCCCGGCTATGCCGACTATCACAACAACCTGGGCAATGTCCATCATGCCTGCGGGCGGTTGGAGTTGGCCGAAGCATGCTTTCGGCTGGCGCTGCAACTTCGACCCCACTACATCAGCGCGCAGCACAATTTGGCCAACGTCTATTCGCAAACGGGAATGTATGAGGAAGCGGTCGAATGTTACCAGCAGGCGCTGCGCGGCAACCCTAAGTGCGTCGAAGCGCTGAACAATCTGGCCATCGCCCGGCATCAATTGGGCCAATTCGAAGAAGCGGCCGAGTGTTGTCGTCGGGCACTCGAGATTCGCCCCAACTTTGTCGACGCAATCAACAATCTGGGGCTGGCGCTGCTGGTGACCGGAGAAACGGACGAAGCCGAGGGTTGTTTCCAGCTTGCGCTGCGGCTCAATCGCGACATCCCCCAGCCACACATCAATCTGGCCATGGTTTGCGAAGCCCGCGGAAAATTCTCCGAGGCGATTGCCCAGCTCGATCGCGCCATCGAAAAACAGCCCGCTGCCGTCGAAGCAAGACTGAATCGGGCTCTGGTGCTCTTGGCCTCGGGTAATTGGAACGACGGCTGGCGCGAATATCGCTGGCGGTTCGAGACCGGCGCGCGCGAGAAAAGAACCTTCGGGCTGCCTGCCTGGGACGGCGGCGATTTGACGGAGAAAACCATCCTGATTATCGACGAGCAGGGCGTCGGCGATCAGTTGATGTTTTCCTCGTGCATCGGCGACGTCATCGCCCGCGCCCGGCACTGCGTCATCGAATGCAAGCCGCGGCTGCTGGCGCTCTTCAAGCGGTCGTTTCCCCAGGCAACCATCGTTGCCAAGCCGATCGAACCTTCCTCCAGCGTCCTCGAAACGGTCGACGTCCAATCGCCCGTCGGCAGCTTGCCGCATTATCTGCGCAACTCATGGAACGACTTTCCCCGACGAGGCGGCTATTTGATCGCCGACGCCGAGCGGCAATCTGTCTGGAAAGAGCGCTTCGACCGACTCGGTCCCGGCCCGGTCGTCGGCATCTCTTGGCAGGGCGGCACGAAGCCAAAGAGTCGGCGGCTGCGATCGATTCCGCTCGACCAGTGGGCGCCGCTGCTGAAAATTCACGGCGTGAATTTCGTTAGTCTGCAATACGGCGATTGTGCCGATGCGCTGGCCGAAGTTCTCAACAACATTCGGCGCAGCGTGGGCGTTAGGATTCACGATTGGGACGACGCCAATCCGCTGGGCGATTTGGACCTTTGGGCGGCCCAAGTCTCGGCGCTCGATCTGGTGATTTCGGTCGACAATTCAACCGTCCACATGGCCGGTGCGCTGGGCACGCCGGTTTGGACGCTGCTGCCCAAGATGGCCAACTGGCGGTGGATGCAAAACCGCGAAGACAGCCCCTGGTATCCCAGCATGAGGCTGTTTCGTCAAACCAAAACCGGCGACTGGGCCGGCACCATCGAGCACGTTGCCCGAGCGCTCCAAATGTGGCGGTCGCGAGTTTCCAGCACGCCCCACGCGGGCCAGTCTTCGCCGCCGGCCCCGCGATCACCGCTGGACGGGCGCGTTTTTCCAAGCCCCCTACACCACAATCTCAACATCCGAGCGACCGAGTAACCATGGCCACCATCGAAGCAGCACTGAACATCGCCATCGATCACCAGCAGGCCGGGCAGATTGACGAGGCCGCGTCGATCTATCGCGAGATTCTCAAGGCCGATCCGCAAAACGCCAGGGCGTTGCATTTGCTGGGGATCTGCCTGCATCAAAGCGGCAACACGTCCCAAGGAATCGACCATCTGCGACGGGCTATCGAGCTGCGACCCGACGCGACGACGTTTCATCACAATCTGAGCCTGATTTATCTCGCCGCCGAGCGTTTCGACGAAGCGATCGCCAGCGCGCGGCGGGCCGTCGAAATCGAACCCGACAACGCTCCGCTGCACGACAATCTGGGCGACTGCCTGTTGCAAGGCGATTGTGCGGAAGAGGCCGCCGGCGCGTTTCGTCGCGCCGTCCAGCTCGACCCCGATCTTACCAAGGCACACAGCAACCTAAGCTCCGCGTTTTTTCAACTCAAGCAATACCAACAGGCTGTCGACACGGCCCGCCATGCCACATCGCTCGATCCGAATTATCCCGACGCGCATCTGGCCCTGGGAAACGCGCAGCAATTTCTCGAGCAGGCCGACGAGGCGGCGGCCAGTTATCGCCGGGCCTTGGAAATCGACCCTCGCTTTGCCAAGGCGCACAACAACCTCGGTAACGTGTTGCGGTTTCAGGCGAAGCTGCGCGAGGCCGAAACGGCCTATCATCTGGCGATTCGTAGCGATCCGAAATATGCCGAAGCATATAACAATCTGGCCCTGACCTTGCAGGAACAGGGCCGAGTAGAAGAAGCCACGGCCGGGTTCAACACCGCGCTGCGGCTCAAACCCGATTACATCGACGCCCGCTGGAACCTCACGCTCTGTCGGCTGATCCAAGGCGATTTCGCCCGCGGCTGGAACGATTATCATCTGCGATTCACCCGCGAGGGCCAGATTTTGCGCTGCCCGCCGGTGCCCGACTGGGACGGCTCGTCGCTCGAAGGAAAAACGATCCTCGTCTACGGAGATCAAGCGGTCGGCGACGAAGTGATGTTTGCCTCGTGTCTGAATGAGTTGATCGCGCGGTGCCAGCACTGTATCGTAGAATGCGATCCGCGCATCGCGCCGATGCTGGCCCGATCGTTTCCGACTGCCCAAGTATTCCCCCGCGAGCCAGCGGGCGATCTGGCGCGAATCTGCCACGAGCAAGCGGTCGATGTCTCCGTGGCATTGGGCACGCTGCCGCGGTTCTTGCGCACCGACGTGCGAGACTTTCCCCGTCACGACGGATACCTGCAAGCAGACACCGCCCTGGTCGAAGCGTGGCAAGAAAGGCTGAGCGCCTTGGGCCCCGGGCTGAAAGTCGGCATTTCGTGGCGCGGCGGAGGCCGGCCGATCGACGCCAGCCGGCGTTCGACCAAGTTGGCCGATTGGGACGAATTACTTGGTCTGTCGGGCGTTCAGTTCGTCAATCTCCAGCACGGCGACTGCCAACGCGAGCTGCAAGAAGCCTACGAGCGAATCGGCGTGAAGGTTCACGAATTCAGTGACGTCGACCAAAAAGGCGACTTGGAGCAAGTCGCGGCGCTCACAGCCGCCCTCGACCTGGTGATCTCCGTACAAAACACGAACGTCCATCTCACCGCGTCGCAGGGACGGCCGGTTTGGGTCGCCCTGCCCCGGGTGTACGAATGGCGTTGGATGCTCAACCGCGAGGACAACCCTTGGTATCCGTCGGCCCGGCTGTTTCGCCAACAAAAACGCGGTGATTGGTCGGGCGTGTTTCAGCGGATGGCCGACGAGCTGCAAAGCATAGTGGCGGGGTCGATTCCGCCGCCGCATTGGATACAGCCGGGGACACCGCAAGCGCACGTTGGTTTCTCCGGCGCCAGCGAGCCATGAGCACCATCGAGCGTAAGGGGTCGCGCACGGAGCAGTTGGACGGTTTCACGATATCGTAAATCCGAAATCCGAAATCCGAAACAAATCACAAATCCGAATCTCGAATGTCAAAAACGCCGGGTCGTTGAGCGGGTTTATTACATTCGTGCTTTGAATTTGTTTAGGATTTCGGATTTCGGATTTGAATGGCAGAAAGCGCAACTTATTCCTGCCCGGTTACCAAGGAAGCGACGAGCACCGTCCAACCCAAGCGAGCCATGAACACCATCGCCGAAGCCATCGCCGCGGGAATTGAGTATCAAACTGCCGGCCGGCTCGATCAAGCCGAGCAGATTTACCGGCAGATTCACGCTGCCGTGCCCGCACATGCCGATCCGCCGCATCTGCTCGGAGCGATTGCCCGGGCGCGCGGCGAATTGGATCAGGCCGCCGGCTACATCGCCCAGGCCGTCTCGCTGAATCCGAAATGTGCGCTGTTTCACAACAACCTGGGCACCGTCTATGCCGAATTGAAACGCCGCGATGAAGCGGAAGCGTGTTATCGCCGCGCCGCGCAACTGTCGCCGCAAATGGCCGACGCACATTATAATCTCGGCAATCTGCTGCAAGATCAAGACCGGCTGGACGAGGCGGCCGATGCCTATCGCCGATCGCTGGCCATCGACCCACAATCGGCCCAAACCCACAACAACCTCGGTAACGCCCTGCGCCATGCGATGCAGCTCGACGAGGCCGAGGCGAGTTACTCGCGGGCGATCGCCGTCGATCCCCAGCACGTCGACGCGCGCTGGAATCGCTCGCTCGTTTATATCCAAACCGGGCAGTTGGAATTGGGCTGGCGCGAGTACGATTGGCGGCTGCGGCGTAAAGATCACGAGCCGCGGGCGTTTTCGCTGCCGGTGTGGGACGGATCGGATCTGCGCGGCCGGCGAATTCTATTGGTCGACGAACAGGGCATCGGCGACACGGTGCTGTTCAGCTCGTGCATCAGCGACGTACTCGATCGCGCCGAGGAGTGTGTAATCGAGTGCAAGCCGCGAATGACGTCGCTGCTGGCCCGCTCGTTTCCGGCGGCGACGCTGCTGCCCAAACCGATCGCACCGGACGATCCGGCGATCCGTGGAATCGATTGGCAGATCGCCCTGGGCAGCTTGCCGCGACATTTGCGAAAGCGCGAAGCGTGTTTTCCTCAACACCAAGGATACCTGCGGCCCGACCCGGCGGCCGTGACGACGTGGCGCGATCGATTGGCCGCATTGGGCGCAGGGCTCAAGGTCGGTGTCTCCTGGCGCGGCGGCGTCGATGCGGCAGCCCGTCGGGCAAAAACGACATCGCTCGATGCTTGGCGAGAAATTCTCGCGTTACCGAACGTCCGGCTGATCAATCTTCAATACGGCGACTGCGCCGCCGAGTTGGCCGCAGCTCAGCGATCGACCGGCACAACCATTCACGACTTCCCCGAGGCCGATTTCTACGGCAACCTGGACAACGTCGCCGCGCTAGTCTCGGCCCTCGATCTGGTCATTTCGGTGCCCAACACCAACGTCCATCTGGCCGGCGCGCTGAACGTCCCCGTTTGGCTCGCCCTACCCTACGCCCCGCAGTGGCGCTGGCTGCTCGATCGCGACGACAGCCCCTGGTATCCCAGCGTCCGCATCTTCCGTCGCACGGCCGAGCAGCCGTGGGAGGAACTGTTCGCAAGCATCGCGGGAGAGTTGACCGCGTCAGCCTTTATCTAGCCCAGGCATTTATGCCTGGGACCGCGAAGTCCGCCCACCCTTGTTTTGTCCCCTTCAGGGGACTTGCCGTGCGAGCGCGACGGCCTCGCAGCTTGTCCGGTCCGAACAGGAAAAGCACCTCGTATGATAAAAAACCGTTGAGATTTGACCTGGGTACATTAACTTCTCCGGTCATGGCAGACTGGGTGTTTTTGGAAGTCGCGAGGAGATCTTTCCTGCCCCTGAGGCTTTGACCTCTTCT
>JADFKK010000425.1 GCA_022564995.1 Planctomycetota bacterium
CACACCTCTGGAAGCGGGGTCAAAGGCCATAGAATCGGCGCAACTCGCAGGTTCTGTACGCCGCGGCTTTCTTGTTAACTCGTTTGTCGTTTTCGCGTTGCGTCGATGACACCAAAAACAGTCTGTCAATCGGCCGCAGGGCGCTAGCCCTCGGTTCTTACCCCGATTTGTACAAACCGGGGGCTAGCGCCCCGCGGCTGATGAATTATCCGGATACGGGCTCGCGGCGGTCAACGTCGCGAGGGCTTGGGGATCAGACCCGGTTATCAGGCATTCGGCAACTGCCGCAGGGCGCTAGCCCTCGGTTCTTACGCCGATTTGTAGAAACCGGGGGCTAGCGCCCCGCGGCTGATGAATTATCCGGATAAGCGGGCGGTCGTTTGCAAGACGACGTCTTTGAGGAACCAGGAGTCGTTCGACGAGGATCGTCTCAAGGTCGAGGACCATCTGGAGGCGTTCGCTCCCATCAGCCAAATGGTAACCACCCGAGAAGAATTGCCACCCCGCTGCAACCCTGCGGCGAATTTGCGGATTTTTTGCATAGTTTCACACAAAATGGTTGCTCCCACGCTGTGTTCCGGTTATCGTCGTTAGCTATGCGGCGAAATAGTTGGATTTCGGCGCGGTTTTCGACGGGTGCTGCTAGGCGTCGTCTGAAAACATCAGCCGCGACGCACTAGCATCCGCTTCCCTGGAGAGATGTTCCGCAGAGAACCGTGGGCGAGCGCCCAGCGGCTGATGAAAAATACGAATTGAACCCGTTTATCAGGCAAAGCCTCGCGTTCACAATCCGTGTTCCCGTCGAAAAGGGACCTAAAGGGCCTGTCATAAGTTTTGTTGGCGTCAGGGTCTTTACACGTTTTTTTGTTTTGTTTCTTTTCGACGTGTTGCTTGTCTGAGTATTGCTGGTCGCTGAGTTTCGGAGTTTATCGAAGTAATCCCCGTACACGTTCTGTTTTTCTCTGGAGAACACCGATGTTTTCATTTCCCGCTGGCAGCATGGTGACAAGTCTGTTTTGGATGGGCCGCCGCAGTCTTGGTGCAAAGCTTACGGCCGCCGTCTTGGCGGTTTCCGTGACCGTGGCCATGCCGGCCCGCGCCATCGACTTGGATGGCGGAACCGTGGTGCTCGACGTGCCTGAGACGGTAATGCATGACGGCGAACTCATCGGCCGGATTTTTGAGATTGGTGGCCGCGGTTATGCCCTGGTTGACGGTGTCGGCGACGGAACCGGTACAGGCGGACTGTTGGGCGAGACCCCGAACGTCGAGACGGTCATCACGGGACGCATTGACTACCAAGAGGACGGTGATTTCCAAAACGGTAACGCCCGTGGCGGACCCGACAATCCGGTGCAGTCGCTGGGCCTAACGCGGAATGACGATTTTCTCTCTCTGTTCATCGGCACGTTCACGATGAAGGAGAGCGGCACGCTGGCACTGGGCACCGAGCGCAGCGACGATCCGGTGCGGATCTACCTGGATTTGAACCAGAACGGTGTTTTCGAGACCTCCGAAGGCGAGTTGATCGCGACGAATGGAACAGGCTGCTGTGTCCCCATCTTCCCTCCCGCGTTTGATCTCGAGGCAGGCGACTACCTTTACGCGGCAGTCCAGCACGAGTTCGGCGGCGGTTCGCAGATCGAGCCGACGTTCGAGATCACCAACACGGCTACCACGAATATCGGCCGCACGACCATCACGCCCGGTGATCCGGCCCAGGCCGGTTTCTGGTCGACGGGCTCCGACACCGACCCAGCGGCTGTGATTGGTGGCGTCGACGTCTCAGACGGTGGCACGCTAAATGTGGCTGCCGCGGTGACCAGTCCGGAGTTGAACATCTCGCTGGGAAGCACCCTCAATGTGAACGGCGGTGCCGCCTTCAACGTCGTCTCGACCGTCAACCTAGGCTCGGTCGTTATCAACACGGGCGGCTCGCTCGACGTCTCCGCCGGGGAGTTCCTCAGCGACGGTGTGGTGCAGGTGAATGGCGGAACGCTCGTCGTCGACGAGGACAGCGTGACCGTTGAGCCCAACCATTTCCTCGTGCCCAATACCGGTGCGATTGAGACAACCGGCGATCTGACCGCCGGGTTCGGCACGTTCTTTAGTCACGGCGTGGTGATTGGCGACGGGTTGGAGGTGACCGTGGGTGGTACGCTCAACGTCAAGCCCGAAGCGATTGTGGCCGTGGCAGGCGGTAAGTTGAATGTCTCAAGCGTCAACAATCAAGGCCACATCGCGCTACTTGCCGGTGAGTTCAACTTCACGGGCGGCAACTTGGTTGTCGATTCCGCCGGACCGCTTGGTGCGACGGTGGACCTCGGATCGGCCATGACCCTGACCGTCGCCAGCGGTCGCCTGATGGTTCCCGCCGCGGGAGTCGTCAATAGTAACGGCAACCTCGTTGCCCAAGGCATCACCAATGACGGTGTCATCAGCGCTATCGGCGGTACGTGGCAAGTGCCCGGCGACGGCCTGCCCACCTCGCAGGGCGGCGACAACAGCGACGGCGTGGTCAACAACGCCAGACTGAATCTGATCGATGTGACGATCAGCGGCGACGTGCATTCGCCCGCTGGAAGCACCATCGACGTGGCCAGCGGCGTGGTGTTCCAAGGCTTGTACTCCGGCGCTGGAACCTTCACCGGCAGCGGCTTGGCGACATTTGAGGGGGGCTTCTCTCCCGGTGACAGCCCGGCCCGCGTCCGCATGGAGGGTTCCGTCAAACTGGCGGCCAGCAACACGTTGTACATCGAACTGGGTGGAACCGAAATCGGCGAATTCGACCAGTTGGACATCCGTGACAATATCAGCATCGGCGGTACGCTCGATGTCTCGTTGTTTGGCGGCTTCGAGTTGTCTGACGGCGATGTGTTCCCGATCATCATCACGGGCGGCGACACGACCGGCCAGTTCATCGGCTTGTCCGAAGGCGCCACGGTCGGCACGTTCGCCGGCGTCGATCTGCTCATCACCTACTCGTTTGGTGACGACAACAACGTGGCGCTGGTGACGGACGCGCCCTGCGTCAATCCCATTGGCGACTTCGACCGCGACTGCGATACCGACTTCGACGATTTGGCGGTCCTGCTGACCAACTGGAACGAGGACGTGATTGCCGCGCTCGGAAACATCGTCGACCCGGATACCACGCCGGTCAACGCCGACGACTTGTTCGCGTTGCTGGCGAACTGGACCGGGCCGAAATCGTTTCCCGCTCCCGAAGCCGCCTTGGCCGACGCCGCGGTGCCGGAGCCCTCGACCTTGGTGCTCGCCCTGCTGGCGATGCTCGGCTTGGGAGCCTGCCGCCGGCGCAGGAATCGTACGGCCTAGGTGCGAATTATTCATCAGCCGCAGGGCGCGAACCCTCGGTTCTTGCCGCAATCTGTACAAACCGGGGGCTAGCGCCCCGCGGCTGATTGACAGACTGTTTTTCGTGTCATCGACATAGCGCGAAAACCAGAAACGAATTAGCAAGGATGCCGCGACGTTCATGAATAATCCGGGGTAGGCCGCCGCTAATTTCTTCACGAGTTCCAGCGTACTACTTCCGCAAGTATTATCCGCAAGTATTATCATCGAGCTAACGCTCGGGGCTCGCCGGAAAGCGGAACAGGAAAACACGAGGTTTGCGAGCGGCGGAGTTGGGAATTGTGCGATGGGGGACGGGACGAATTGGGAATTTAGAAGTCGTAATGGGGAACGGAGTTACGTCCATTAACGGCAAGCCGAAGGCGACTTTGTTTTAGAAAAATAGTTTCAGAAAACAGTCGCCTTCGGCTTGCCGTTAAACGATCATGTCGCAAAGATTCACTATCACTTTGCCCTATCGTAACTGGCGCTGTCCAACGAACAACTCCGGGACTTGCGGGCTTTTTCATGCGCGGCGGATATGCCGCCGGCTTGCTGGTCTTGGCCGTCGCGGTGGATTATGATCGCTAGAGTCGTTTCGCCTTTTTCTCCCTCAACGTCTTCGACGCATCGCCATGAAAATCACTCGCCGACAGTTTCTCGACACGTCCGCCCGCGCGACCATCGCCTTGGGCACCGCCGCGGGCGTCCTGGGCACCATGCCCGCGGTCGTCTTGGCGAAGGAGGCCGGCTTGCCGCCGATCATCGACACGCACCAACACTTGTGGGACCTCTCGAAGTTCAAGCCGCCGTGGCTGGCCGGGGCGCCGAAGGTGTTGGCTCGAAGTTATGTGACGGCCGACTTCCTTAAGGCCACTGGTGAGCTGAACGTCGTCAAGGCGGTCTACATGGAGATCGACGTCGATCCCCGGCAGCAGATCGAAGAGGCCGAGCACGTCATCGCGCTCTGCAAAAGCAAGGACCATCCGACCGCGGCGGCCGTGATCTCCGGCCGGCCGGGCTCCGAGGAATTCAAGGCCTACATCACTCGTTTCAAGGACAGCCCGTACATCAAGGGCGTTCGCCAGGTGCTGCACGTCGACGAGACCAAGCGAGGCCTGTGTCTGCAAGATCAATACGTCAGCAGCATGCGGCTGCTGGGCAAGTTGGGCATGAGCTTCGATCTGTGCATGCGGCCGACCGAGTTGTCCGATGGATTAAAGCTGGCCCAAAAGTGCCCCGACACCCGCTTCATCGTCGACCACTGTGGCAACGCCGACCCCAAGGTGTTCATGTCGGCCAAGCGTCGCGGCGACGTCCAGCCATGGCATCAGGCCGACCCTTGGCGGCGCGACATGGCCGCGCTGGCCAAGCAAGAAAATGTGATCTGCAAAATCTCCGGCATCGTGGCCCGGGCACCCAAGGACGATTGGAAAAGCGACGACTTGGCGCCGATCATCAATCACTGCCTGGACGTGTTCGGCCCCGACCGCGTCGTGTTCGGCGGCGACTGGCCGGTCTGCCGACTGGTAGCGACCTATCGCCAGTGGGTCACGGCGCTCAAGGAAGTGATCTCCGAGCGAAAGCGGAGCGAGCAGCGCAAGCTGTTGCACGAC
>JADFKK010000123.1 GCA_022564995.1 Planctomycetota bacterium
TGTTCGGCGTCGGCCCGCAGAATCGCTTCGTCGCCAAAGTTCACGCCCTCTTCGGCCCTAAACAGCGGCACGTCGCGGGTGCCGTTGTAATCGGGCGTGGGCAACACGCCGTCTTGAAAACTCATTAGGGCGAGCAGCCGGCGATCTTCGAGTGGCTCCACGGCCAGGCGTTTGCGGCGGTCGTCCGGGCGTTGGGAACGTAAGCGGCGTGGCGATCGTAACAAGGCTCGACGTGACATCGCACGAGCCGTCGGCCGACGGACGGATTGTTTGCTTTCCTCGTTCGGCTTATAATGAATGCTGAGGCTCCATCCAACGCCGAATCCAACGCCGAAACTGCGGGGCGGAGAGTTGCCATGTCTGAAGCGTTCGATCCGTATCATTGCTGGTTGGGGATTCCGCCTGAGAATCAGCCGCCCGATCATTACCGGTTGCTCGGCATCGAGCAATTCGAGAGCGACGAGCCGGTGATCGGGGCAGCGGCCGACCGGCAGATGCAACACGTGCGCAGCTTTCAACTGGGGCCTCGGGCCGCGCTTTCTCAGCAATTGCTCAACGAGATCGCAGCGGCCCGCGTGTGTCTGTTGAATGTGGAGAAAAAGGCCCGCTACGACCAGTCGTTGCGAGCGGCTTCCGCCAGCGATCTCGTCGCCGCGACCGACCACGACGTGCCGGTGCTTGAGTTGGCCTCCGCGACGTCGCAGGCCCCGCCCGCGGTAGAGGGGAAGTCGTCGCGCAGTCGGCTCTCCGTGGTGCGTACCCCGGCAGTCATCGCCGGCGCCGGAGTGGCGATTATTGCGGTCGTTATTGCGGCCGTATTGATGGGAAGGGGCGATCCGACGCCGAGCGTGGCCGACCAAGGCGACTCGACGCAACAGCAGGCGCCAGCATCGCCCCAGCCGTCGAGCGCGAAAAACGACGATCAAATTGGCGGCGACTCTGATGGCGGCGATATTTTCAAGAAGACGCCCGTCGTAGCGGCCCATCAAGACGAGGTGGACCCTGCTCTTGGCGATTCATTGGCCGGCGGACCGCCGCCGTCTGGGCCGCAGCCCGTCGAGTCACCCGCCGCCGTCACTTTGCCGGACACCCGCGAGCACAACACGGCCGCGGATTCCGACCCCGCGACGGCGGAAAATCCGGCGAAGAAGCCGGAGCAGAAAAAGCCGCTGACTCTGCCGGACCTGATTGAAAAGGTCGAGCCGTCGGTGGTCTTGATCCGCGTTACCGGAGCCGAAGGCCGCAGCCTGGGCAGCGGGTTTGTCGTCGACAAGCGAGGTTACATCGCGACGAACTACCACGTCATCGACGGCGCCGTGCGCGCGGAGGTCGTGTTTCGCGACAAGAGCCGCTTCGAGGTGAAGGGATTTCTGGCGGCCACGAAGGAAAAAGATTTGGCGATCTTGAAGATCGAATGCCCGGCGGACAAGCTGATTCCGATTGCCTTGGCCGGGAAGCTGCCGCGCAAGGGAGAGCAGGTTTTGGCGCTGGGCGCTCCCAAGGGCTTCGACTTTACGACCAGCGACGGCATCGTCAGCGCGATTCGCACGGGCCGCGACATCCGCGACAGCTTTCTCGCCAACTTTGGTGTCGACGTCTATGCCGGCAAACGCTATTCCCTCGACATGACCTGGGTTCAAACCTCGGCCCCGATCTCGCCGGGCAACAGCGGCGGCCCGCTGGTCAACATGAAAGGCGAGGTCGTGGGGGTGAACACCTGGAAATACCGCGACGGTCAGAATCTCAACTTCGCCGGCTCCGCATTGGAGGTGACGGCGCTGCTGAAGACCGTCAAGGGCACGCCGCGACCGCTCGACCGACTGGGCGAGGCGCCGGCCGAGGAGATTAACGGACGGCGTTTCGCCGGCGAGATCGGTCGATTCAGCAAACACACCGGGGCGATTCGCGCGATCGCCGTTTCGCGAGACGGCCGCTACATCGCCACGGCCGGTGAAGATAAGTTCTGCTACGTGTTGGACGGGAAAACTTTGGGCCTGGTGCGCCGCTACGGCCCGCACACCGCGCCGCTGACCGGCGTGGATTTTATGGCCGATGGGACGGTGGTGTTTTCCACGCTCCGCGACCAACAGAAGGGGGCCAGCATCTACGTGTGGGATTGGCGGGCGAAGCGAATCCGCACTCAGTTGGCCGATTCCAACCAGAACTCGTATGGTCTGACCGTGTCGCCGGATGGGAAAAAACTCGCCGTGTCGATGGGCTCCAGCGTGGCACGGGTGTATTACCCGAGCGTTGGTGGAAGGTTCGGGCTGGAAACTCCTTTCAAAGACCGCCTCTGCAACGCCGTCGCCTTTTCTCCCGACAGCCAAATTCTGGTGATGGGCAGCGGCGGCGGCATCGTCCGTTGGGTCATCGACGGACCCCAGCGAAGACATGCCGGCGACTTGCGCGCCGCCAACGCCGGGGTGATCAACAGCCTGGTTTTTTCGCCCGACGGAAACTATCTGCTTTCCGGCCACGGCGACCGCGCTCTGCGAATGTGGAAGTTCCGCGAGGGAAGCATCGCAGGGAATTTCGTGGGCCATCAAGGCGCGGTCACCAGCGGCCGGTTTTCGCCCGACGGCAAGAAGGTCGTAAGCGGCAGCCTCGATAAGACCGTACGAGTTTGGGAGACGTCGACGCAGAAGGTGCTACGGCAGTTCAAAGGACACAGCAAAGGTGTTACCGCCGTGGCGTTCCTGCCCGACGGCGAGCGCCTCGTCTCGGCGGGTCTCGGCGGCACGCTGCGCATGTGGTCGCTCAAGAAACTTCTGCGGGGACGGCCGCCGGTGGCCACGGGGTCGCCGCGCGACCTGCCCGACGGCCCGGGCAAGCCCAAGCTAGCGAACGACTCGATCCCCGACTCGGCCGCGTTGGCCACGGCGAACGAATTGCTGCGCGACCTCTACAAGGACGACTACGCCAAGGCGGTCACGGCGAGCCAGAAACGGGCGCTGGCAATCAAGATTCTGCGTCAGGGTGCGGATGCGAAGAATTCGCCGGCCGAGCGGTATGTTTCGTTTCGGGCGGCGCGAAGAATTGCGACGCAGATCGGCAGTGTGGCACTGGCACTCGAGTCGGTTGACCTGTTCGAGGCGTGGTTTGACATCGACACGGAGACGATGCGCCGCGAGACGATTGAGCGTCTTGCCGCGCAGGTTCACTCGACGAGCGATCGGGTGTCGCTGGCCAGGGCAGCACTGGCCGCCGCCGACCGTTTGATCGCGATGGATCAGTATGACCGGGCGACGCGATTGATTGGAATTGCCGACTCGGCGGCGAGCAGGGCGAAACACCGCACGCTGTTGAAGACCGTCCGAGATCGTGCCAAGCAGATCGAGCAAGGCCGGGAACTGAGGCTGGAGTATCTTCGGGCGGTCCAGACACTCAAGGGCAAGCCGGACGATCCTGAGGCAAATCTGCGAGCTGGCAAGTATCTCTGCTTCACCAAGGGCCAATGGAAGTCGGGGCTGGGGCACTTGTCAAAAGGGAGCGACGCGGGTTTGAAAGCGGTTGCCCTTTTGGATTTGGCCGAACCCACCACCCCCGAAGCGCGTGCGGCTGCCGGCGCGAGTTGGCAGAAGCTGGCCCTGGGTGTCGACGAAAGCCGGCGGACGCCGTATCTTGCCGCGGCCCAGTTTTGGTATCTCCAGGCCATCGGCGAACTGACCGGCCTGCGCAAGCTGAGAGTCAAACGCGAATTGGCCAACATCGGGGAGATTCCCGCTGCGCAGCGCCGCAAGTAAGACGCCGATTCATTATTCGGTAACGTCGATCAGCGCGACGGCCCGCTTGGCTTTGAGGGCCTTGAGCATCTTGCTGTTGTAGACCATGTTGACTTGCTCGCCCTTGATCCCGTCGTTGTTAAGGTACTGAATCTCGAGCAGACCATCGCGCAAGTCGCCCCCGGCCAAGACCCAGCGAAACACGAACACGCCTGGGTTGAGAGTGGTGGGGTGGTAGAATCCTTGGGCCAACGGTCGTCTTTGGCCTGGAATGTAGAGTTGCGTCTGGCCTCTGCCTCCCGACCGGCTACTGGAGTTGAGGACGTAGAGTCGCGACGTCGTTTGTAGTTGAACCACGCCGGCGAATTCGACGACGACCATCGACCCCTTTTTGCCGTATCGGGCCAGTGCCGCGGCGAGCTTTTTTGGGTCGAAACGCTTGCCGAGTTGATACGTCAAGATCAGGCCGGCGTCTTTGCCGTCGACGCGAACGGTTCCGACTAATCCTCGGCTTGGCTCGGAGCGCCTGAGCAATGCGTCCAGGGCGGCTTTCTCCCGGGCCTTGAGATCCTCAACGGCGAACACCTCGAAGTCTTTAAGGCGCTGCGTGACGCGCAGTTTTTTCAAGCCCCCCAGATTCGCCTCGGCCCGCTTGTACCAGCGGTTGGCCCGCGTCAGATAGGTTCGTTGTTGTTTAGAACGGGCCGACTGGGCCATGTCCCACCAGGCATCGCCGACTTTGGCCCGATCTTTCGCGGCGGTCGGGTTGTTCAAGTCGGCGATGGCCGCGGCCTTGAGTGCGGCGTCGCTGCCGATGGCCAATCGAGGTAGACCGCGTTTCCAGTCGTCTTGATTCAGACAGCGAAATTTTCCGACGGCAAGGTTCGCATCCGCATCCTTGGGGTTCGTCTTCAGCGTCCGAATCGCCGGAGCAATCTTGTCGAATTGCACCTTGAGCTGCTTGGTCGACTCGGCCAGATCAACCAATGCGGCCTTGTCGGTTGCTGCCTTGCGGCCTGTCGTCGAGGCCAAACCCGCCAGAGTCACCGCGATTTCAAAGCGATCGTCGGCCGTTGCCGCGTCGATTTGCCGGCGGCTCCTGCGAACAAATCGGTCGACCGCGGCGTTGTCCGATTTAGAAACGCCTCGAGCAGCCGACTGCATCGCGCTAAGTCGCATTTTCCAGGCGTCGATGAGGTACACGGCGTCGAGACGCTTGATCGCCAGCATGGCGGTGTCTAAATCACCCGCCTTGGCCGCCAGATCGCGACACCTCGACAAGATCGCGAAGTGGGTCGGCGTATTCTTGGCTTCTTCCGCCGCCGCGCCGGCAAGTTCCTTCGCCACTCGGGCTCTCTCGTCGCGCGTTCTACTCTTGCTCAAAACAAACAGTTCGTCGATCTCTTTTTCCGCTGCCACGATCGCGTCGGCTTCTGGAACCGGCGCCTTCTTGGCGGCCGTGGTTTCGATCGGCAGGGGTTCGATGGGCGCGGTCGGCTTCTGCTGGCCTGTCTGCGGTGACGGCGGGGGATCGACGTCGGATTTACCGTCTGGGTCATCGACCCGTTTGACGTTCGGCTCCGAAGGCTTCGGCGGATCGAACTCGGTTGGATCGGGGTCTTCTTCCGAACGACGCTCGACAGGCGGCGAGTCACCCTTGCCGCCCCGGCCAGAACGCTTCGGTTGAGGCTTCTTTTCGACGACGGGCTCCACCTCGCGCTCGGCCACTTTTTGCGGATCTTGCCGCGAGGTTTGCGTGCTGACGACGACGACGATGATGATCAACAAGCCAAAGGTGCCGCACGCGGCGGCAATCGCCAGCGGAGATTTCCAAGCGGGCTGGGCCGCCGTTCCGCGCGACGGGCGCGAAGCGGCGCGCCCGCGGCGCTGTTGATCGCTCGACGTGACAATGGGCAGGGGACCGGCTTCGTTGGCGACGACCGGCGCCGGTTCGACGCCTGCCGCTTTCGCCCGCCGAAGCGGCGCGGCCTGCGCAAGAGGCGCGGCCTGTGCAAGAGGCGGATCTCGCCGCCGTTGGTTCTGTTGCTTGCTGCGAAGCTGATCGTCGTAGCTGGCCTTCTTGTCCGGATTGAGCAGGCAGACCTTCGCCTTGGCGATTTCGTTGAGAATCTTTTGGGAAAGATCCGAGTGCTGCCCGGTCTGATAGGTCCGAACGTGTCCCATCTGCCGGCCGGCGGCGTTGGCGATGACGTCGAGATCGGTCTCGAACGTCTGCACGCCCAGCAAACGATAGTGATCTGGCGGCTGATGGCGAGGCGGGATGCCTAACCAACTATGATAGGGATCGAATTGATCCATCTCGGCGAACCTCCCCTGGCAGTGCGCGCAACGCGGAATGGTGGATTTGCCTCCTCCGCAAGTCCGAGAGACGGTGATTATAGCGGGATCTGCGGCGACTATCAAGACGGAGCGTCAAACGGTTTCACCGCCGGATTGAGGGGCTTAGCGCCGCGTCGCCGCCCATATTTTGAGCGTGTAATTGCCGCAAGAAGCGAGAATGCGGCCATCTGGAGAGAAGGCGATCGAGCCGGTGTCTGCGCCGGACGGTTGGCTGGGATGTCCCTCGAGTGTCTTCCACAGCTTTTTTCCCGCGACGTCCCACAATTTGACCGTATTGTCGGCGCTGACCGAAGCCAGTATTTTTGAATCGGGCGAGAAGGCCAAACCCAACACGGCCCCTTTGTGGCCGGTGAGCTTGGCAATGATCTTGCCGTCGTCAGGATTCGAAAAGCAAATCGAATGGTCGGCTCCTCCCGAGGCCAGCAGCGCGCCATCGTGGGAGAAGGCAACCGATAATACCGCAGACGTGTGTCGCCGGACGAGTCCGATCACCTTGGCCGTGGTGAAATCCAATAACCTGAGCGATCCGTCGCTGAGACCAACGGCTACTTGGTTCTTGTTGGGCCGATAGGCCATCGGTCCAAAGTCGACTCCAACAGGGCACGGGAACCGCATTCGACCTTTCTTGACGCCGACGTCAATCTTGTCGACGTGTTGGCGACTAACGCAGCAGGCAAGCATGTTTCCGTCCGGGGCAAAAACCATCGACTTGAGCGGCGCCGTACCGATGCGAATGTTGAGACTCGCCATGTTCGTCGTTATATCCCACAATCTGAGCCCTCCGTCCGACTTTCCGTACGCAATGGTCCTGCCATTGGATGAGAACGCAAGCGACGTTATGACCGGCTGATCGGGATCGTCCATCCAGATCTTCTGTCTGCCGGTCTTCGCGTCGAGAATTTTGACCACGTGCGGATACGCCACGGCCACCGTCAATCCGTCCGGCGCGAACTCGAGGTGGCTCTTCACACCCGCCTCTTTCTCCGTGACAGTGTGTCGCAAAACCACCTTGATTCCGTGTAAGCTGGATTTGGAAGCGGGCTTGTCGTCGACCACACGACGCTCCGCCGGCTTGGGTGCGAGGGCCGCAAATTTGGCCGTCTCCTGCATCCGCTTCTCGACCTTCAATTTGTCCAGCCCTCCGAGGTCCTCAAACGCCGACTCGTACCAGTAGTGAGCGCGGGCATGAAAACCCTCGAACGTCTTGTCGCTGTTCGCCACTTCGTACCAGGCGTCGCCGACGACCACTTGCTTGCGATGATCCGTCGGTCGGCTGAGATCGAACTGGGCCGCGGCTTTGATCTTTTCGTGGTCGCTTTTTTCCAGCATCTTCACGCCGACCCGCCATTCTGCTCGATTGAGGCAGTAATGCTTGCCCGCGATGAGATTCGCTGCCGGGTCATCCGGAGATGTTTTGAGCTTGGCCAGCGCCGGGGCGATCGTGGCTTGAAACTCGTTCTGAAGCCGAGTCGCACGACTCACCAGCGCCTCACTCTGGCGAATCAGGTCGCGGTTTCTTGCGCGCCGTGCTGAGGCGATGGCCAGGCCGGCGATCCCGCTGGCGATTTCGTAACGACCGTCGGCCATGGCCTGCTGCGTCATTTCGGTTATCGATCGAATGAATCTCGCCAACGTGACCTTGGGGACATTGCGGGAGGCCGCCTCAAGAACTTGCAGCTTCATTGCCCAAACGTCGATTGCGTACACCGCATCGAGTTGGTCGATGGCGCCCAAGGCAGTGCCGACATCCGCCACGCTAGCGGCCAAGTCGCGGCTGCTGCACAACAGGGCGTAATGGGCCGGCGTGTTCTTCTCTTCCTCGACCGCCGCTTCGAGAAGTTTCTTGGCCGCCGCGTTCTTGGCAAGTCCCGTCTTCTGCTTGTCCAGTTCAAACAGCTCGGCGATCTCCAACGCTGCCGCCCGAACCGCTGCGGCGTCCGGCGGCGAGGCTTTCGGTTTCGGCGGGGCCGGTTCATCGTCGGGGCGATCTGGGTTGTCCGGACTGGTTGCTTCGGCGTCCTTCGGCGGATCGGTATCGGTTTTCGGCGGCGTCGGGTCGTTGGACGACCGTGTTGCGTCGTTCGCGTCTTGTGGATTCTCGTCCGCGGAGCCGCCGCCCCTGCCGTCCTCGTTCGGCTTGGTCTGTTCTGAAGTGGGCGTTTCGAACTCGTGCTCTGCTACTTTCTGTTGTTGTTCTATGCGCGCCATGCGAACGCCAACGACGACCACGATAATCAACAAGGGAATCGTGCTGCACGCAGCGGCGATCGCCAGCGGCGATTTCCAAACGGGCTTGGCCGGCCGACTGCGTGACAGGCCGGGACGGCCCGTGTTGATTGAACCGCTTGTCGTCACCAAGGGCGCCGAGGCGGCGCCGGTCACGATGGTCGGCGCCGCCTCGACGCCAGGCGAGTTGGGCTCTGGCAGCGGCTTCGCCTGGATGATTCGGGGCTGTTTCGATCCAGGCCGGCGGCTCTGCTGTTGGCTGCGCAGTTGTTCGTCGTAGCCGGCCTTCTTTTGCGGATGGAGCAGGCAAACCTTGGCCGCGGCGATTTCGTTTAGGAGCTGCTGCGATAGCGCCTCGTGTTTGCCGGTCTGATAGGTTCGCACATGACCCATCTGCCGGTTGGCGGCGTTGGCGATGACGTCGGCATCCGACTCGAATGCCTGCACGCCCAGCAAACGATAATGATCGGGCGGCTGATGGTGCGGCGGGATGCCCAGCCAACTATGGTAGGGATCGAATTGATCCATCACCGGCGAATCTCCCCTGGCAGCGCGCGCAACGCGGAATGGTGGATTTGCCTCCTCCGCAAGTCCGAGAGACGGTGATTATAGCGGGATCTGCGGCGGTTATCAAGGTGGGAGCAAATAGGCGGAGATTTCACGTCAAATGACTTCACCTACGATCTACGCGGAAAGCTTTGTGCCGCACTGACGGTGCTTTAGAATCAACGGCACTCGCATTTCATCAGCCGCGAAGAATCCGTGCGCCCTGTCCAATCGATGGATGGCTCCAATATCGCCGCCCCAATTACACGTTAATTTCAGGTTTCAACTGCTATTTCATTGTCCGGTGGTTGACAGGCTCGCCGGTGATGCTTATAGTCATCACTGAGTTATGGGTGAAGGTAGGAATTGCAAATCTCATGAAATCCGACGAGCAACTCGAACATATCAAGAAGTCGCTGGGAAGGCCGACTCACGAAGGCCAAAACTATCTGATTTACTCCGGCGATTGCATCGCTTTGATGAGCCGGATGACGGATTCGATGGTCGATCTGACCGTTACTTCACCACCGTACAACATCGGAAAGGAATACGAGAAGCTGTTAAGTCTTGACGAGTATCTCGACTGGTGCGAACAGTGGATTCGCGAGATTCATCGAATTACCGTTCCCAACGGCACGTTCTGGCTCAATCTCGGCTATGTCAGCATTCCGCAACGTGCGAAGGCCATCCCCTTGCCATATCTCCTGTGGGATCGCTCACCGTTCTTCATGCTGCAGGAAGTAGTTTGGCATTACGGTGCCGGAGTCGCGGCAAAGCGTTTCTACTCGCCACGAAACGAGAAATTCATTTGGTACGTGAAGAATTCTGACGACTACGTTTTTAATCTTGATGACGTGCGAGATCCGAACGTCAAGTACCCGAATCAGAAGAAGAACGGCAAGCTCAAGTGCAACACGATTGGGAAAAATCCAATGGATGTGTGGCAGTTTCCCAAAGTAACATCGGGGCAAAATCGTAGTTCAAAGGAGCGAACCTCTCACCCTGCCCAATTCCCCGTAGCAGTAATCGATCGAATCATCAAGGCGTCGAGCAATGCAGGCGACCTCGTACTCGACCCGTTTCTCGGTTCGGGCACAACGATAGAAGTCGCTCTCGCCAATGGTCGATTGGCAGTTGGGTTTGAACTCAAGGAAGAATATGTCGAGATGGCGGTTCGACGAATTGAATCTGCAATCAAGCGACAGGCTCAAGAACGGGCTCAACGTACTTTGTTCACTGGATAGAGCTGTAGCAGCTTCTTGGCGTTGCTGTCGGGTTTCAACCTTGCCTGTTGACCAGTTGCGGCTTTCTGACCGACCCAATCACCGTGATCGAGCCAGCCAAATCGAATCAATCGCAACGCAGGCAAACCCTCGCGTTCGCCAAATTTCTCGAAGTTGATGGCAATGTAGTAGCCACTCTTGCTCTTCTTTGCGTCGGTAGGTCGCTGGGCGTAACTTCGATTGGCGAATATTCTGTTCTTGCTTGACGAACACTTGATCTCGGTCGAGAACTGATTATCCGGGATGTAGACAAGATCCTTCTCGTCGCCCGTTTCGTCTCGTCGCCAGTCATCTGGAAATCGAGTGGCGATCTCAAGAGGTATCAACTCATGCACAAAAATGCCCATCATCTGTGGCGTTGGAAAAATGTGCTCGCCGATCTTCGCGTAGCGTCCGATGGTCGACTTGAAGATGCTTTCCCAAGTTTCCGTAACGACCTCGACGATCGTGTCGGTGGACATCGGATATGACCGGATCATCTCAATGGTTTTGGTTTCCCATTGCGAAACATGAAGACCGAAATAGGGTGATGACATCGGAAACTATCTTCAGAGGCCTTTGAATAACTGTGCGATCGAAATCCCGAGAGACTTTGCAATTACCTCGATGTTCTTGAGCGCCACGTTACGTTCGCCACGTTCAATCCCTCCGATGTACGTGCGATCCAATCCGCAATGCGCAGCAAAGGCCTCCTGGGAGAACCCTTGCTTCCCCCTGAGTTCCCGCACCCGGTCACCGAACAGCTTCAGTATCTCGGACTCAGACATAGGCCGAGATTCTATCGGAATGGATGACCATGAAACCACGGTTTATGAGTATCACTCGCCAAGCATGTGGACAGGACGCGGCTCGCGAGGGCAATTCCGCAAGAAAAACGGCTCCACCGGGCAGCCCTCGTAAAAGTCACTGCTATAATGGATAACGCTGAGCTGTTGGGACGGCTTTTGCTAATTGCGACACGCCCGCCCCTCGTTCGGCGGAAAAATCTCGGGCGAAATGAGTACTTTTGGTCCTCTCGAGCGTTCCAAGCCTATGGATGCGGGGTCGAAAACGACGCAGCTCGATGCGGCCCAGTTGGTCGAAAAGCACCAGAGTGGGCTGTGGCGTTATATGAGGGTGTTGGGGTGTGACACGCACGAGGCCTCGGACCTGACGCAGGAAACCTTCCTGACCGTGCTACAAAAGCCGTTTCGGCAATATAACGACGCCGCCACGGCCGGCTATTTGCGACGGGTCGCCTACAATCTGTTCATTACCACCAAGCGGCGGGCGGGCAAGGTCGTCGCTGTTGAAAACCTGGATCAAATCAATCGGGACTGGGAGCGCTGGACTCGGCACGAGGGCGCGGACGATTTGTTAGAGGCCCTGCGGGCATGCCTGAAGGGGCTGGGCGAGAAGCCGCGGCGGGCCTTGCAGTTGCGATTCGGCGAAAAACTGACGCGAGTCGAGATCGCCGAGTCGCTACAGATGTCGGAACATGGTGCCAAAAACGTGATGCAGCGGGCCAAGAAGAAGCTGCGCTCGTGTATTGAACGAAAGTTATCGAGCGAAGAAGTGAAATAATGGAACCCGAGCGCGACGATCCGATTATCGACGCCTGTCTCGAGGAATTGCTCGGCGGGGTGACGCCCCCGGACCTTTCCGAGCGGATACTGCGCGCCCTGGACGAAGGGCAAGTGCCGGCGACGTATCCACATTTGATGCCGCCGGAGTATGAATACGCGGGGCCTGGTGAGGGATTGGCTGCGGCGGCGAACGGGACGGCGGCGAACGGGACGGCGGCGAATGATTCATCCGAACGTCGCGTTGCGGCGGCGGCTGGTGTGGCGGCGGTTGTCGTGCCAGGACGACAGCGTTGGCTGGGCAGTCGTGAAGCACGTAGTTTTTTGTGGGGTGTGACGGCGGCCGGAATGATTGCGGCGGTCGGCTTTTGGGTCGGGCGCAATTCGCTGCTGATCGACGACCAGCCGGATCAGCCAAATGTTGTCGATCGGTCTGACACGGAAAATGAATCCAAGAAGAACGGCTCGCAAGCGAACCATCCTTCGCCGGCGTTCGTTGATAATAAAGGAGGCAATCAGCCGCTGCCGAAGTCCTCGGATCGTCGGGACCGAACGGACGTTGCGTCCGCGAGGGGCAAGCCCGACGGTCCGGACTTCGGCAGCGGCGAACCGAATTTGCCGGCTCCATCCGCGGTGACCACACCGCGTCCGACAACGGCCGCCAACAATAGTGACGTAATCGCCTTTGTAAACGCTCAAATCGCCGAGGGATGGCGCGAGCACCGCCTCACCGCATCGCCCCAGGCGACCGATGCGGAGTGGTGCCGACGGACCTATCTGCGAATTCTGGGACGGATTCCTACGGTTGCCGAGTTGTTGAGATTCCTTGACGATGCGGCCCAGAGCAAGCACGTGGCATTGGTCGATCGCCTGCTCGACTCGCCGGCCTATCGCGACTCTTACGCTCGCAATTGGACGTCGTTCTGGTCGAACGTGTTGATCGGCCGCAGCGGCGGCATGCAGTCGGACAGCAAAATCAGCCGGCCGGGAATGCGGCAGTATTTGCGCGAGGCGTTGCTGGAAAACCGTCCTTACGATCGCATGGTGCATGAGTTGGTTAGCGCCACCGGATCGAACCGTCCCGGCACGCCCGGCTTCAACGGGGCGGTCAACTTTCACCTTGGCAACATGCAGGATAAAGCAGTCACCGCTACGGCGAAAACGGCCCAAGTGTTTCTCGGCCTGCAAGTGCAGTGTACACAGTGTCACAACCACCCGTTCAACGACGCCCTTCAGAATAGGTTCTGGGAACTGAACGCATTTTTTCGACAGACCCAAGTGGTCTCGGCGGGCGGCAAGGGCGGCCGTCATTATCGGCTGGTGAATCGAGACTTCTCGGGCGAGGGCAAGACGGCGACGCCGCAGCAGGCCGAGATTTATTACGAGGGCCGTAACGGAAAACTACAGGCCGTCTACCCGCGTTTCATCGACGGCACGGAGATCGCCAAGAGTGGCTTCGTCAGCACGGTCGATCGTCGCGGCGAACTGGCCACGCTGATTTCCAGCAGCGAGTGGATGCCTCGCGCGGCGGTCAATCGTCTCTGGGCACACTTCTTCGGTTTCGGCCTGACGGCGCAGCTCGACGACATGGGTCCGCACGCCGGAGTCTCTCACCCGCAACTTCTCGATCGTCTTAGCAAAGAATTCGTCGCCAGCGGTTACGATCTGAAGCGGCTGATGCGATGGTTGGCGCTGAGCGACGCGTTCTCGCTTTCGAGTCGACAGCTGGCCGAAAACAAATCGGACGATCCGCTGCTT
This sequence comes from Planctomycetota bacterium, assembly GCA_022564995.1. Taxonomy (GTDB): domain Bacteria; phylum Planctomycetota; class Planctomycetia; order Pirellulales; family JADFKK01; genus JADFKK01. Next base: position 13,459 of record JADFKK010000123.1, read on the forward strand.
GGTGTCGCCTGGTTCAGCCGGTATTACACGCGGCAGATGCGGCCCGAGGAGCTTTACGAATCGCTGATGACGGCGACCGAGTTCGATCAGGCGCGGATGAGCTATGCCGCGCTCGATGACGCCAAGACCGACTGGCTGCAGCAGTTCACCATCGACTTGAACACCGACGAGTGCAACGAGGCCTCGACCTTCGACGGGACCGTCGGGCAAACGCTAATGATGATGAACGGCCGATCGCTCGAACGGATCGCCGGCGGTGAAAAACACCGGTTGATCGAACGCCTGGTGGCCGACCGGAATATGTCTCCGGAGACCAAGCTACAGTATCTGTACCAAGCCGCCCTGTCCCGCAAGGCACGGCCTCGCGAGATTCGCATGGCCAACGACCAGCTTCGCCAACGCGGCGACATGACCGAAACGCTACAAGACATCTGGTGGGTGCTGCTCAACAGTAATGAGTTCATATTGGATCACTGAGTGGGAAATCGGCGAGCCCCGGGCGTTAGCCTGGGGGTATTTCACCTCCGTCCACTTTTTCAACAGGCTGCTAACGGCCGCCGCTCGCCGGAGATTGAGAAATGGACAATCAATTCTTGAGCGGTTATGACAGGATCGATCAGATGACACGTAACTCGATTCGAACCGTTACCCTCGCGGCTCTCTTTGCCGTCGGTGTGCTGCTGCCCGCTTTCTCGCTCGCCGCTCCGCGCGCGACGAAGAAGCCTCGCTCCGCCGCCGCGAAGCAGACCACGATTCCCCAAGTCAATCTAATCAACCTTCACATTCGCGCCGCCTGGCAGGAAAACCAAATCACCCCCTCGCCCCGGGCGACCGACGGCGAATGGTGCCGGCGGGTCTATCTCGACATCATCGGCCGCGTGCCTTCGGTCGACGAATTGAAGAAGTTTCTCGACAGCAAGTCTGACGGTCGCAATTCTGACGGTCGCAATTCTGACGGCCGCAAACGGAAGCTCGTCAGGCAGCTTCTCTCGAACTCCTACCAGCATGAGTACGCCGGTAATTGGTCGACCCTGTGGACCAACATCCTTATCGGCAGAAGCGGCGGCAGCGAGCGACGCAGCCTGACCAATCGCGAAGGCATGATGCAATATGTGCGCGAGTCGTTCTACAGCAACAAACCGTACGACCGCATGGTGCATGAACTGATTACGGCCGAGGGCATCAACAAGCCGGGCAAGCAGGGGTTTAACGGCGCGGTCAATTTCCTGACGATGAAGCTGAGCGAAAACGCGGCCCAGGCAACCGCCAAGACTGCGCAGATTTTTCTCGGCATCCAGGTGCAGTGTACGCAGTGTCACAATCACCCGTTCAACGAGTGGAAACAGAACCAGTTCTGGGAGATGAACGCATTCTTCCGGCAGACGGTCGCCCTGCGGCGATTCAAAGAGCGTGACGTCGATTACGTCGAACTGACCAATCAGGATTTCGCCGGTGAAGATATCGACAAAGACCCTCGCAATGCGGGCATCTATTACAAGCTTCGCTCCGGTAAGCTGGCGGTGGCCTATCCCACGTTCGTCGACGGCACGGCCTTGGCCAGCCGCAGCGGTTACGTCAACGACGTGAATCGCCGCAATAAGCTGGCCAAGCTGATCGTCGAGAGCCGGTACATGGACCGAGCGATCGTCAATCGCATGTGGGGGCATTTTCTCGGTTACGGCTTCACCAAGCCCCTCGACGACATGGGCCCGCACAACGGCGCCTCGCATCCCGATTTGCTCAATGAGTTGGCCGCCGAGTTTCGCAAGGCCAAGTTCGACCTGAAAAAGCTGATGCTGTGGATCACGCTCAGCGAGCCGTATAGCCTCAGCAGCCGCACGACCGAAGCTAACCGAAGCGACGATCCGCTGCTGGGCGAGACGCCGCAGTTCACCCACTTTTACCTGCGGCAAATGCGGGCCGAGGAATTGTACGAATCGCTGCTGGTGGCCACGCAAGCGGATCAAACGACCGCCGACACGAAAAAACGCGAGAAGGAAAAGCAGAAATGGCTCAAGCAGTTTGTCATTGCTTTCGGCACCGATGAAGGAGATTCCACGACGACCTTCAATGGCTCGATCCCGCAGGCGCTCATGATGATGAACGGCGGGCTGATTAAGAACGCCACCAGCGACAAGAAAGGCGGTTTCTTGCATCGCATCGCCCACGACGCCAAGCTCACAGCCGGCGAAAAGATCGATTACATCTATTTGGCCGCGGTGGCACGCAAACCGACGGACTTGGAGATTCAAGGCGCCAATTACCTGCTGCGGGCACGCGGCGGAGATACGACCGCGGCGCTGCAAGATGTGTTTTGGGCCGTGCTGAATAGTAACGAGTTTATTATCAATCATTAGCGATACCTGTAGCTGAATTCGCAAGAATTCAGACGACCAACGCCAGGCTGAATTCTTGCGAATTCAGCTACCAGTCAGCGAGAGGGTCTTACCATGCGATATCAAAGTCAGATTCCCCGCGGCATGTCGCGGCGTCATTTTATGCAGCACTTGGCCGGCGCTTCGGCGCTGGCCGGGCCGGCGGCGGCGCTGACCGGGTCGCTCGAGGCCAACGCACAAGATCTCAAGCGCCGCGGAAAATCGGCCATTCTGCTGTGGATGGGCGGCGGCGCTTCGACGATCGACATGTGGGATCTCAAGCCGGGGGCCAACACCAGCGGGCCGTTCAAGCCGATCAACACCACCGGCGAGGCGCAAATCTGCGAACATCTGCCGATGATGGCCAAGCAGATGAAGCACCTGTCGATCGTCCGCTCGATGAGCACCCGCGAGGCCGATCACACGCGCGGCCGTTATTACATGCACACCGGTTACGTGCCGAATCCCAACGTGCAGCACCCCAGCTACGGCGCGGTGATCTCGCACGAACTGATGAGCGCCGCCCGCAGCAAATCGCTGGAGATTCCGCCGTTTGTCGCGGTCGGCGGCGGCAGCGTCGGCCCCGGTTTCTTGGGCATGACCTACGCTCCGTTCGTGGTCAGCTCCAACGGCGACGTGCGCAATCTGAAAATGGGCATCGACCGCACTCGGCTGATGCAGCGAATGAAAATGCTGGCGGCCATCGAGAAGGATTTCATCAATCAAGGCCGCGGCGAGGCGGCCTCGGATCACGCGAAGATCCTCGATAAGACTCTGGCCCTGATGACCAGCAAGCAGATGGCCGCCTTCAAGACCGGCGGCGAGACGGAAGAAGTGAAGAAACGCTACGGCACCGACCGCTTCGGCCGCGGCTGTCTGATGGCCCGGCGATTGGTCGAGGCCGGCGTGCCGTTCGTCGAGGTCGACCTGGGCGGCTGGGACAACCACTCGAACATCTTCCCCACACTACAAAACACCAAGCTGCCGGTGATCGACCGCGCCATGAGCGCGCTCGTCGAAGACCTGGTGCAGCGCGGCATGTGGCAAGACACCGTGGTCATGCTGATGGGCGAATTCAGCCGCACGCCCCGCATCAACGGCAACACGGGCCGCGACCACTGGGCCCGCGCCTGGAGCGTGGTAGTCGGCGGCGGCGATTTCGCCGGCGGACGAGCGGTCGGCAAAACCAACGCCGCGGGCACCGCCGTCGAAACCCAACCCTACAGCAGCGAAGACCTGATGGCCTCCGTCTGCCAGTCCCTCGGAATCTCCCTAAAAACCCGCTTCACCAGCCGCAGCGGCCGACCGATGCAGATCGCGAATAAGGGCACGGTGATTAAGGGTTTGTTTGGATAATAGGACAGGCCGCGTGCGGGGCTGCATTGCACGCGCCGAGGTCTCAAAAGGCCTAGGCGCGACGGGAGCCGTTTGATGTCAGCGTTCGCCGAAGCAAACCAACGTCGATCTCGTTGGATCAATGGTCGCATCGTCCTGCAGATTGTCGTGGCAGTGGCTTTCGCCGCAGTTTTATTCCGCTACACTCGCGTGCTGTTGAAAACGGAAATCGGACTGCAAGGTGAGACGACGAACTGGCGTAACGCCACCATCGGCCTATTGGGATTTTCTTACGAGCCCGTCGGCTGTCGCATGCCGGCTGAGCAGGCCGATTACTGGTTGGCAGAAACCGAACGCATTATGTCAGCGAACGGTGTGACGGCCGAAGCAGCCATCGGCGGCGCGTGGGTGCTCGACAGCCCGACGTTGGACTTCTACGCAAGATACGTTAGGCACACCGGCAGCAATTTTCCAGGGTTTCCACAACTGTCGTATGAGTTGGACAAGGAGACGATCAAGACGGCGATGAACCGGTTTGAAACCGAATGCCACGAGCGTTGCCTGGAACTCGCCGAATTGTCCACCAAAATGGAACCGAATGAAGTGGAATGGTGGCGTCAGCGAGCCCTGCTTCAATTCAGCGAAGGGATGTTCATCGAATCGGGACCTCGTCGTGCTGACTGGCAGGATGTGATCGAACAGTGTTCACAGCACGATCGAGAAAACGCTCTTTACGATTACCTAATCGCCTCGCAACTTATCGAGTTGTCAACTGAATGGAACGACGACAACGAGCGCTATGAACTGAAGGCAAAACACGATCTCCAACTCGCTGACGCCGCCGGCCACTACGCGCGGGGACTGAAAAAACCGTTTCTGGCGTTCCCCGCCGGAGCCATGGATGCGACGCGCCAATTCATATCGCGATCGACTCTCCCACTCGCCGAGCGCCCGAACATCGCGCTGAGCCGTGTTATCGAGTATCGAGCAACCGGCCTCTTGTTGCAATTGCACCGAAGAACGGACCGGCTGGTGGGAGTTGCCCAAGCACTTGGCCAGCGCGTCAACGAGATCAGTCTGCGAGAGCGTGATGTTCGCGTGTCCGATCAAGTTCTGGCCGTCAACGGTCACGTGAGGTACGACTGGTGGGCCAGGACATTCGCGAGAAACAACGCGATATTGATCTTGGAGTTGGCCAGTGAGGATTCTACGCGGTTGGACGAAGGAGCGATGATCAGGTGGAGAAACCGACGGGATGATGTGGCTCTACAACTGAAACTCCATGAGCGAGCGATAAAAGAGATCGCAACCCGGTCACCCGCACCAACGCCCGTCGCCGGTCTCTGGCCCCACTTTTTGATAAATCCTTGTCGAACGACCGCAGGGCTACTGCTGCCGTTGGCCCTGATTTCGCTCTTCGTGGCGCAACGGTTCCGTCGCGGAGTCGTCGAGGTTGGTCCGCAAATGGGCGTGACCCGCCACCTCATTCCGTGGTTCGCCGGGTACAGCCTGACGTTCCTGATACTCGGCTTGGCTGCGGCGGAAGTCGTTGGCCCTCGTCTGCAGAGCAGCATTGCATACGCGAGCGTGTCGCTGGTCGTCGTGCTACTTGCAGTTTGGCGCCTGCATCGTTTTGCGAGAAAGCGCCGCTACCGATACAGCTTGATGGAACTGCTAGGGGTGGTCACTGGTGCTTGTCTGTTTTTCCTTGCGTGGCCCGTCATATGGATGGCTATCCGGGATCGACCCGAGTTGGCAGTGCCGGCTAGTGATTTTTTCGGAGTCCAACCGGAGGTACTGAGGCACTTGCTGAGTCTAAAAAAAGGATCTTGGCTTTGGGCCGCACTTCAGTGGCTGGCGGGCGGGGGCCCCTACGCCGGTCCGCTTCTGTCGTTACTCCTTCTCGGGTTCTGGTACACGCGGCGCGCCGCACGCCTGGCGGAGCAGTCGACGCTGGGGTACTGGACGGAGAACTTCCGAGTACGTATCGGTGGGCTGCTACAGTGTCTTGGTCGCTCGGCAGCATCGGTAGGGTGCTTGTTTTTACTCGTGTTTCTCTGGACTGCTCCGGGAGTCGTTCGTGACAAGGAAAAGGTCTACCAGTACGCAAAGGAATATCTCGACCGCGAAGTGCAACAGCGGGGCGAAGTTCGTGCGCTGATCGCTGAGTTGGGAACGGACCCGAGAATCGTGGCCGAGCTTAGAGCAGTGATTGAGGAGGAGCATCTGGCGGCAGAGGAAAACACCGACTAGCGTGCGGTCACGTCGAGACGCAGCCCCACCGTAGCGATGACCTAATGGCCTCGGTCGGTCAGTCGCTCGGCATCTCCTTAAAAACCCGCTTCACCAGCCGCAGCGGCCGACCGATGCAGATCGCGAATAAGGGCACGGTGATTAAAGAGTTGTTTGGGTAAGGGCGCGAGACATTTTTGGTAGCTCCAAAGTTACAAACGAGCTTACGAGCGATGGTTCATCACACAAGAAACCCCAGCCCTCGCCGGGAGGCGGGGGTTTCGCCGCGGATCAAACCGGGCCATTCTCTGCAACGTAATGTACGTCGAAGTCAGGTCTCTCGTCATGCGGAGCATGACCTACTCATTCCGCCACAACTCCGGATACTTCTTTTTTACCGCGTCGTATTCCGGGTTGACACACTTCGCGCCCCAGCGCTTTAGCACGTCTTTCAACCCGGCTTCGCTTTCGCCGTATTGGGCCTTGTCGTCGGTTTGCTTGATCCAGATTTTGAGGAGGGCGCGATGCCGAGCGAGAGCGTTGGCGTGCTTGGGGTCGGCGGCGAGGTTGACCGTCTCGTCGGGGTCGGTCGTGTGGTCGTAAAGTTCCTCACTCGGGCGATGCCTGGCCATGAACCACCCTTGGCGGTCGTTGAGTTTGCCTTCACGATACAGGGTTTTCAGCACGTCGACGTAGGCGAACACGCCGCCTTTTCCGTCTTTGTAGGTCGGCTGGGTGTAGGGGCGATCGGTGAGAAAGTTGCGGACGTAACGGTAACGGTCGGTGCGGATCGTGCGAATGCGGTCGATGGTGAAGTCGCAGCGATCGCGCACGCCGACGACGAAATCGCGCGGCTTGTAGTCGGGCCCGAACAGCGATCGGCATTCCATGTACTTCGGAATCTTCACGCCGGCCAGTGCCAGCGTCGTGGCGGTCACGTCCAAATCGGCCACGATCTCTTTGCGGCGCGTGCCGGGCGGGACGAGCTTCTTGCCCGCCGGCCAGCGGACAATCAGCGGCACGTGCAGGCCGCCGTCGTAACAGAACTGCTTGTCGCGCAGGCAGCGCATGCCGTGATCGGTGTGAAAGATGACCACCGTGTTATCGCTCAGCCCATCTTGGTCCAACTCCGCCAGCAGCGCCGCGACCTGGGCGTCCATCGTGCGGGCACAATCATATTGATAAGCGAAAAACTCCCGCAGCACCGGATGATCCGGGTAATACGCCGGCAGTTTTATGTCGGCCGGATTGGTGGGGTTCTGCTTGAGCCGCCTGCCCTTGCCGCCGACCAGCTGCACCATGCCGAAGAACGGTTGGCCCGGCTTGCGATTGCGCCAGGCCAGCTTTTGCCCCGGTCGATAAAACCCGCGCCGCGGACCGACCGTGTTGAACGCTTCGGCGGCCTTGAAGACGAAATTGAAGTCGATCTTGCCGCCGTGATTGAATGTGTAATACCCGGCGTCGCGCATCAGCCGCGGCAGCGTCTTGACGCCCTGGGGCAAGTGAATCGCCGCCGCGGCCGAGCGCGACGAGCGGTGATTATGCAGCCCAAAGGTCGTCGCCGAGGCCCCGACCATCAGCGAAGACCGGCAAGACGAACAAACGGGCGTCGGCGTATAACAGCGCTCGAACAACACGCCCTGGCGAGCCAACCGGTCGAGCGCCGGCGTCTTGATGTCGACCCCGTAACAACCCAACAGCGGGTTCATGTCTTCGACGTGAATCCAGAGGATGTTAGGGCGAGTGGTCGCCGGCTTGGCAGCAAGGGCATGGGTGACGAACAGCGACGCAATGGCCAAGATGGCGACGATCGAGAAACGGCGGATGGACATGGGGGAGGTGCTCCGAAAGACTGGCGTCGAACTCAGTGTAGCGAAAACGGGCCGGCATTTCCAGAATTCGCTCGCCGGAGGCGTTTGGGTTACAATCCAGCCCGTCGTTTAACGAGATGGAACAGGAGCAAAGATGATGCAATATGTATACGATCAGAACGACAACGCCCTCGGTGGTCTGCCCCGTCGCCGGTTTCTGCAAACGGCCGGGCTCGCCGCCGTACCGCTGTTGCTGCCTCGTGTTTCACATGCGGACGAGAAGAAGCGTCGCCCCAAGGTGGCGGTCGTCTTGACTTCCTTCACGCATCGCTCGCACGCCCACGTGATCTTGGAGAATTTCTTGCAGCCGTATTTGTTCAACGGCCAACGGACCGACCCGGGCGTCGACGTGGTTTCGATCTATGCCGATCAATTCCCCGGCGGCGACATGACCCGCCCCGTCGCGCGGCAGTTTAAGATTCCGATTTACAAAACGATCGACAAGGCGCTTTGTTTAGGCGGTGATAAGCTGGCGGTCGACGCGGTGCTGTCGATCGGCGAGCACGGCAGTTATCCGAAAAACAAGCTCGGCCAGGTGATGTATCCGCGGAAGCGGTTTTTCGATGAGATTGTGGCGGTGATGAAGCGCAGCGGCCGGGTTGTGCCGTTGTTCAACGACAAACACTTGTCGTATCGCTGGGATTGGGCGAAAGAGATGGTCGATGTGTGCCGCAGCCTGAAGATTCCGCTGATGGCCG
>JADFKK010000124.1 GCA_022564995.1 Planctomycetota bacterium
GAGGGTCAGGTATCGCCATTCGATATTCGCGGCGGCAAAGGCCTTTTCCATCATGTATTGGGTCGGATTGCCGGCCACCGGCTTGCCCATGCAGCAGACGATTTTCTGGATCGAAGAACTGACCGCCATGTTTTTCTCGCTAGGTGTAAGGGACGTGATGTAGGAGGCGTCTCCGACGGCGACCCTCCAGGCTCACCGGCGGGACGCCGGGGCCACGCGATTTGGAGCAGTCGTCGCGAAAATCGCCGACGGAGTCGCCTCCTACAATCCGCCGGCCGCTGGGATCATTCTGCCAGTTTGCCCGGCGGTTCGCAATGGTCGAAGTGGCGTTGGCAAAGCCGCAAGCGGCAGGGCCAGGCGGTTAGTCGGGCACGTCAACCAGATATAAGTCGAACCGCCCGCTGCGTTCCGAGACCATCACAAGCTGCTTGCCGCTAGGATGCCAGCAGGGATGGTCATCGCGCTCGCTGTTATTTGTGACCCGGCGGACGTTCTTCCCGTCGGCGTTCATCACGTAGATTTCGTAATTGCCGTCGCGATTGCTGGTAAAGGCGATCCGCCGGCCGTCGGGCGAGAAGACCGGATGGGCGTCGATGCCGGGGCTGTCGGTCAGACGCTGCTGATTCGACCCGTCGGCGTTCATCAGGTAGATTTCAAAGTCGTTGTCGCGGCGCGAGGCGAAGACGATCTGCTTTCCGTCGGGCGAAAACTTCGGCCAGTAGTCGGTGTACTTGGCGCCGCGGGTCGTTAGCTGCTTAACGGTCTTCTTGCCGCCGCCCTTGGCCACGTCGTAGGCGAGAATCGGCCCGGCCCCTTCGGTGTAAACCACCGTCTTGCCGTCGGGTGAAAGCGTCGGCCAGTTGACCCAATTGGCCAGGCCGATGCTGGGGACGGTCTGTTTCTTGCCGGACCGATTATCCTCGACGATGATCTTGGAACTCAGCCCGCTGACCACGTTGTAGGCGTAAACCGCGCCGTCGGCCGCAACGGCCAATTCGCGGTCGGACATGTCGCGCGATTTGTGGAACTGCTTCGAGCGGCCGTCGGCCAAGGTGAGCCGCATCAGTCTCATCCGCGCGGTTTCGGCCTCGACCGTGTAGATTATCTCCTTGCCGCCGGGCCAGAAAACCGGATCGCGTTTGAGCAGGCCGTCGCGGGTGAGTTGGCGCGGCTCGCCGGCGGCTGCCGAGAGCGCGAAGGTAGCTGAGAAGAGGAGCAGCGTGACGATTGGGAAGAGGCAACGCCCGATGGGGGAATTGCAAATTGAAAAATGTAAATTGAAAAATGTAAATTGACGCGTGACAGACGACCATGCGCGGCGCCTCATGAATCGCCCGTCACTCAAACCAATGTTCAATTTGCATTTTTCAATTTTCGATTTGCAATTTCCCCGTTCCTCGTGCTCGGCGCCCTGCTCTCCGCCGGCTGCCACGACAACGCTCCGCCGCCCGACGTCGCCGCAGCCTATTCAAATGCCGCCTCCAACCTCGACGACTACGACCCCAACGTCGAGCCGGCCAACTACCTCAGCCCCTTCCCCACGCCGACCCATCTGCGCAACCAAAACCTGATGGGCCAATTGCCCGGCGACGTCGCCCAAAAAAGCCGCGGCTGCGTTCGCTGTCATAAGGGCGTCACCGACATGCACACCACCGGCACGGTCCATCTCGGCTGCACCGACTGTCACGGCGGCGACGCATCCACGTTGGACCAAGAAAAAGCCCACATTCGGCCACGCTTCCCGGAGGCCTGGAGTTCGTCGGCCAACCCGGTCCGCAGCTACACTCTGCTTAACCACGAAAGCCCCGAGTTTATCCGCTTCGTCAATCCTGGCGATCTGCGGGTTGCGCACATTAGCTGCGGCGAATGTCACGCCGGCGAAGTGCTGGCGGTGCGCAAGAGCATGATGACCCACGGCTGTATGCTCTGGGGTGCGGCTCTGTACAACAACGGCGCCGTCTCGCACAAGCGGCCCCGCTACGGCGAGAGTTACAGCATGAACGGCAAGCCGTTGCGATTACAAACCGTGCCGGCGCCGACCGAAAAAGAGATGGCCCGCGAAGGCGTGCTGCCGTTTCTCGATCCGCTGCCGCGGTTTGAAATCACGCAGACCAGCAACACGCTACGGATCTTCGAGCGCGGCGGTCGTTTTCGCCCCGAGATCGGCATCCCGATCATCAACGAAGAGCCCGGCCGGCCGCGAGCCCGCTTGAGCAATCGCGGCATGGGCACGATCAACCGCACCGACCCGGTGTTCATCGGGCTGCAAAAAACCCGGCTGCTCGACCCCACGCTCAATTTCCTCGGCACGAACGATCACGCCGGCGACTATCGCTCGAGCGGTTGCACGGCCTGTCACGTCGTTTACGCCAACGACCGCTCGCCGGTCCACTCCGGGCCGTATGCCAAATTCGGCAATCGCGGGCGAAGCTTCTCGGTCGATCCGACGATTCCCAAGAACGAGCCGGGCCATCCGATCGCCCACAAGTTCACGCTTTCGATTCCCACCAGCCAGTGTATCGTGTGCCATGTCCATCCCGGCACGAACGTCATGAACAGTTACCTGGGGTTCATGTGGTGGGATAACGAAACCGACGGCGAACTGATGTATCCCAAGCAGCAGAAATATCCGACCTCCGAAGAACTGGTCGCCTCGCAGATGAGTAACCCGGAGGATGCGGCGGCCCGCGGGCTGTGGTCCGACCCGGAGTTTTTGGCGAACGTGACCGACCTGAACTCGCAGCTTCGCCACACGCAGTTCGCCGACTTCCACGGCCACGGCTGGGTGTTTCGGGCCGTGTTTAAGAAAGACCGCAAGGGGAACTTGCTCGACTACAAGGGTGACGTGATCGAGAAAGTCAACACGGCGGCCTTGCAGCGGGCGATGGACCCGCCGACCGCCCGCGAGCGCGTCGTCGGTAAAACCCGTGAGCAGACGCCGCTGCACTACATGGACATCCACTTGGAAAAAGGCATGCACTGCGTCGACTGTCACTTCAAGCAGGATTCGCACGGAAACACGAAGCTCTACGGCGAGGTCCGCGCGGCGATCGAGATTCGCTGCGTCGATTGTCACGGTACCGAGCGTTGGCGGGCGGTGGACCAGCGGCGACTGGCCACTTCCGGCCCGGCGGCCCGCAAACATCCGACGACGAAGGAAAAGATCGGCGTCAATTTGTACACGCTCAGCACGCCGTGGGGCCAGCCGCGGTTCGAGCGGATCGGCGACAAACTTATTCAGCGCAGCGTGGTCGAAAAGGATCTGAAGTGGGAAATTGTCCAGACCCGCGACACGATCGACCCGCGGAGCCGACATTACAACGAGAAGTCGGCGCTGGCGAAGACCGTCCGGCTGGACGATCGCGGGCAGTTTGTCTGGGGCGATCTGCCGAGCAATGACCCCAAAGACGACCAGCAACGCTGCGCCCACCAAAACAGCAACATGAGCTGCATCGCCTGCCATTCGTCGTGGAACCCAAGCTGCTTCGGCTGCCACCTGTCGCAGAAGGCGAACAAGAAGATGCCGGATTTGCACAACGAGGGCGGCCTCTCGCGCAATTACACGTCGTACAACTTCCAGACGCTCCGCGACGACGTCTACATGTTGGCCCGCGACGGCGACGTAACGGGCAACCGTATCGGGCCGGTCCGCTCGGCCTGCGCGATTCAAGTTACTTCTTACAACCAAAACCGCGAGGCGATCTACGTGCAGCAGCAGACCATCTCGGCCGAAGGCCTCAGCGGAATCGCCTTCAGCACCAACGTACCGCACACCGTCCGCGGCGGGCCGCCGAAGATTCCGCGGCTGCGCGATCCGGAAGTGCATCGCCACCTGCGCAGCGAAACGAAGATGTGTACCGACTGCCATCTGGCGGAAAAGAACGACAACAACGCCCTGATCGCGCAGCTCTTGATGCACGGCACCAACTACACCAACTTCATCGGCCGCTACTGTTGGGTCGCCGCCGGCGAGCACGGCTTCGAGGCGGTCGTCGTCACCGAACGCGAAGAGCCGCAGACGGTGATCGGCAGCTCGCTGCAAAAACTGGCCTTCCCGGATTTCTACAAGAAACACAAGGAGCGGGGCGACGAACTGGAGCACGCCCACGAACACCCGGGCGTCGACATCGCCGACCAACTGCGCCACCCATTGCAAAAGCCGGAAGTGTTGATGGTCCAAAACCGCGGCGAGTATCTGTACGCCGCCTGCGGAACCGGCGGGCTGCGGGTGTTCGACATCGCCTTTATCGACCACAAGGGCTTCGCCGAGCGGATCACCACCGCCCCGGTCTCGCCGCTGGGCCAGAAGTTCTACGTGCCAACGAAATACGCCACCGCCGTGGCCTCGCCCGCCACGACGGTTCCCGATCCGACGCGAACCCATCGCGACGAGAACCGCGAGCAGGCGGTCCACCTGCTGTACGCCTTTCTGTACGTCACCGACAAGTACGAAGGGCTGATCCTCGTCGGCGCCGGCACGCTGTTGGACGGCGATCCGACGAACAACTTCCTCAAGCGGGCGCTCACTTTCAATCCCGACGGGCTGCTCGACGGAGCCAGCAACATCACCATCGTCGGCACGTATGCCTACATCTGCTGCGACGCCGGCATCGTCGTCATCTCGCTCGATAACCCGCTCAAGCCGGTGGTCAAGCACGTCATTCGCTCGCCCGAGGTGGTCCACCCCAAGGCGATTCAGTTCCAATTCCGCTACGGGTTTGTTGTCGACGACGAAGGGCTGAAAGTGTTCGACGTGACCGATTTGCACAAGCCGAGATTCAAAGCCAAGCTCCGGCTGCCGGAGGCCCACAATATCTACGTCGCCCGCACTTATGCTTACGTGGCCGGCGGAAAACACGGGCTGATCATCGTCGACGTCGAAAACCCCGAGCGGCCGAAGATCGACCAGATCTACAACGCCGGCGGCCGGATCAACGACCTGCACGACGTGAAGCTGGGCATCTGTTACACCAGCCAATTCGCCTACCTGGCCGACGGCAAGAACGGCCTGCGGATCGTCCAGCTCACCTCGCCCGAGACGCCCGGCAACGGCGGCTTCTCGCCACGTCCCACGCCGCAACTGATCGCCACCCGCACGCTTCCCAACGGCGGCCACGCCCTGTCCATCGCCGAAGGCCTCGACCGCGATCGGGCCATCGACGAGTCGGGCAACCAGCTCTCCGTCTTCGGCCGCATCGGGGCTCGGCCGCTCAGCCTGAAAGAGCAGCGCAAGATGTATCTCCACAAGGGCCGCCTATGGCGCGTCAGCGATGATCCGCGGCATCCGATGTATCAAAACCGTAGATCCCGCCTGCCGAGCGGGATCTTGATGCGAGAGGCGGATACAAAATAACGGCACTGCCAGGCGAGCCAGCCGTGGCACGCGGCGCTTTCCTACTCGGTGATAATATCCTGCACCGTGCCGCCGGAGGGGATCATCGGCAGGACGTGCTCTTGATAGGGCACTTCGACGTCGAGCAGGTAGGGGCCGTCGTGGTCGATCATGGTTTGCAGGGCGCCCCGCAGATCATCCTTCTCGCGGATCAAGGCGCCGCCCCAGCCGAAGCCCTTGGCGATGGTTACGAAATCTGGATAACGCTCCGGCGGGCCGATCCCATCGCCCTGTCCGATCGCTTCCGGGTTGTCGATCGGGCCGAGATAGGTGTGGCCGCGGTTGCCCTGCATGAAGCGATCTTCCCACTGCACGACCATGCCCAGATGTTGGTTGTTCAATAGCAGCAGCTTGACCGGCAGCTTCTCGCAGTAACAGGTGGCCAGCTCTTGTATGTTCATCAGAATGCTGCCGTCGCCATCGATGTCGACCACCAGCGCATCGGGAAAGCCCGCCTGAGCGCCCATCGCCGCCGGCAGGCCGAAACCCATCGTGCCCAGCCCGCTGCTCGACAAAAAAGTCCGCGGGTGTTGAAATTTGTAATACTGCGCGGCCCACATCTGATGTTGGCCGACGCCGACCGAGATGATCGTCTCGCGATCGTTCGTCAACTCCCACAGCGTGCGAATCGCCAGTTGTTGCGTGATTCCGTCGTAGTCTTCGTCGAAGGAAAGCGGGTACTGCGTTTTCCACTCGTCGATTTGCGCCTGCCAGTCGTCGAGCGAGTCTTCCGGCGGCTCGACGATCTTGTTCAATTCGGCCAGCGCATATCTTGCGTCGCTGACGATCGGAATGTGGGCGGCTTTGTTCTTATTAAGCTCCGACGGATCGACGTCGATGTGGACGATCTTTCCGTGCTTGGCGAATTCAGACAACTTGCCGGTCACGCGGTCGTCGAATCGCACGCCGATGGCCAGCAGCAGATCGGCCTCGTTGACCGCCCGGTTGGCGTAAACCGTGCCGTGCATGCCGAGCATGTCGAGCGACAGCGGGTCTTCGTTCGGAAAAGCGCCCAGGCCCATCAGGGTCATCGTCACCGGGATGCCGGTCTTGTGGGCCAGCAGGCGCAGCTCGTCGCTGGCGTTGGAATTGATCACGCCGCCGCCGGCGTAAATGACCGGCCGCTTCGAGCGCCTGATCGCCGCGGCCACCTGAGCGATCTGCTCCGGCTCGGCCAATCGATCGCTGGCGTTGTAGCCGGGCAAGTCCAGCGGCGCGTCGTAGTCGGGCACGATCTGCTCAAGCTGCACGTCCTTCGGCACGTCAACCAGCACCGGCCCCGGGCGGCCCGTCGTGGCGATGTGAAACGCCTCGCGCATGATCCGCGGCAGGTCACTGAGCGATGTGACCAGATAATGATGCTTGGTGATGCCGCGGCAGACCTCGACGATGGGCGTTTCCTGAAAGGCGTCGCTGCCGATCACCGGCGAAGGCACCTGGGCCGTGATGAACACGGTCGGAATGCTGTCGAGCTTGGCGTCGGCAATCGCCGTGACCAGGTTCGTCGCCCCCGGCCCGCTGGTCGCCATGCAGACGCCGACCTTGCCGGTCGCCCGGGCGTATCCCTGGGCCGCGAAGCCGCCGCCCTGTTCGTGCCGGGGCAGAATCGTGCGAAGCTGATCCTTAAACCGCAACAGCGCCTGATGCAGCGGCATGCTGGCCCCGCCCGGATAAGCGAAGATCACCTCGACCCCATGATTCACCAGCGACTGGATTAGAATATCGGCGCCGCTGGTGAGTTGGGTCTTCGATTTAGGCTTAGTTTTGTTGGGCTTGGTTTTGGCCACGGGGAGGTCTCGTAAGGAATCGCTCAAAAACGACGTCCGCGTTGTGACGGACCAACAAAAAGGCGAGCCCCAGGCGTTAGCCCGGGGGTATTACACCGCTTCGCGAAAGGACAACTCTGATCGACGAACCACCATCGGCCTAACGGCCGACGCTCGCCTGAAAAAAGCGCACAATTCATTGAATATAGGTAACTTACCTCACTTTTTCAACGGGAGACAATTCATCGCTAGGACTAGCCGCCTTATTTCACCAGAGGTGGATGCGCGAAATACTAGCCCGACGCGCAAGCGAGGGAAACCGCTTTACGTCCCTCGCTGGCGCGTCGGGCTGGTGTTGATCGGTCGTGGTGTCACCGCCATGCTTGCTCCCGTCACCACGACGCCCTATCATTACCTGCCGATGGGCGAATTGTCTTGCGGTATTTCACAGGGAGCGGGTGCCATGATGCGACCGAATACGACGCGGCGGGAGTTTCTTCGGGCGACGGGGGCGGTGCTGGGCGGGGCCGCTTTGAGTGGCGGGCTGCCAGGCGAGGCTCGGGCGGCCGAGGAAAAATGGATCACGCTGTTCGACGGCAAGACGCTCGCCGGATGGCACAAAAACCCCAAGCGGATTGGGCACGGCACCGGCGGAAGCTGGGTGGTTGAGGATGGGGTGATTGCCGGAGAGCAGGATCCGCCGGGCTCCGGCAATGGCGGCATTCTACTGACCGATCGAAAATTCGGCGATTTTGAGTTGCTGATCGACATGAAGCCCGACTGGGGCGTCTGCTCGGGGCTGTTCCTGCGGGGGAATGACCGGGGGCAGTGTTTTCAGATGATGGTCGATTATCACGACCGCGGAAACGTCGGGCACATCTACGGCGAAGGGACCGGCGGATTCAACACCCGCATGTTCGACATCAACGGCAAGCTCGACGCCGCCGGCAAGCTCGCCTCGCTAACCACCGCCGGCCACAAGAAGGCCGCCGACGTGGGACTCGTGCGCGGCTGCACGCCGGCGGCCTGGCTCAAAGCCTGGAAAGTCAACGACTGGAACACGGCCAAGGTGCGCGTGGCCGGCGGCGATTTCCCGTCGATCACCACCTGGATCAACGGCCTGGAAGTCTGTCACTTCGACGGCGACAAAAGCCCTCATCCCGGCTACAAAAAGGCCAACATCCTCAAAACCCTCGGCCCCCAAGGCAGCATCGCCGTGCAGGTCCACGGCGGCCGCGGCTGGCCCAAGGGGGCCAAGTGCCGCTGGCGGAATATCAAGATTCGGGAGTTGTAGAGGGAAGCGGGAGGAGCTAGGGGCTGGGGGCTGGGATTTAGGTGGATGGCACCATTCTGGGCGTGAGCCTGCCGTAAATAACCAATAACCAATAACCAATAACCAATAACCAATAACCAATGACAAATGACAAATGACAAATGACAAATTTCGACGCCTTGACGCGGTCCGGGTATATATTCGACTTTGAATTCCTGGCCCACTGGTGATTGACGCCCGAAACCTGGGCCCGATTTGTCATTTGTCATTTGTCATTGGTCATTGGTCAACTGACGTCACAATCCGCGGTGGCGCTGTCTAACTCGAGTCGAGACGGTCCTCGTTTTCTCCCCCCTCTCCCCCTCTCCCCCTCCCTCTCTCCCTCTCTCCCTTCCAACACTCCCATGATCGCCTGGCAATTCAGGTAACCCACGCAGTCCAGCGAAACGCGGCCAACTCTTCCGGTCACGAAGTTTCCCCAAAGTTTTCCGATTAGGCTGACGATACTTTCTTTGTCGATTATACCGTCTGGGGACATGCGCCTGCGCTCGGTCTCCTTTCGCGGTAACGACGACCAGGGGGGAAACTGGTTGTTGTTCCAAGTGGCACGCCGTGCATCCATCTTGCAGTGGCCCGTGCCCTTGAACTTCCGCGTAAGGGACTGGAAAAGCGATGAATCGACGATTTCAAAAGACCTGCGTCATTCTCATCTCGGCGGCAATCCTAACCACGGGTTGTCATCCGCAACAGCCGTTTTTCTTCATGGAAGACGGCGATCTATCGCATTATCTGGGCACCGCGACCGAGATCGAAGATCCGATCGTCGACATGCAGCCGCTGGACGAGGTTTTGCGGGCGACACGGCCTTTCAGCAGCGACAATCCGCCCACCCGGAAAAATACCTGGTCCCTGACGCTCGAAGAGGTGATCCACATCACGCTCAACAACAGCAAGATCATCCGCAATTTGAACACGGCCACGCGGGTCAACGGCACCCAGCCGCCGCCGGTTTCCGATGGCATTTTGCGAACGACGAATCAGGCCCAGGTGCTTTCAGTCTACGATCCGGCTCTGCAGGAGTCGAACCCCAACACGGGCGTCGAGGCGGCCCTCTCGGCGTACGACGCTCAATTCCAAATGAGCAGCACTTGGAACAAGAACGACCGGGTACAGAACAGCACCTCGACACAAATCGCCAACCAGCTTTTCCGGCAAGACCTGGGCTCGTTCAGCGCGGAGATCAACAAGCGAAACGCCACGGGCGGTCGTACCTTTTGGCGTAATCAGACGATCTATAACCAAAACAACAACGGCTTTCGCCGTGAGTTCAGCGACTGGGACACCAGTTTCGAGTTTGGCTTCGTACAGCCCTTGCTGAGAGACTTTGGCGTGCAGATCAACCGCATTGCCGGCCCGCGGGCGCAGGGATTCGGCACCAACGACCGGGCGCGCACGCCGGGCCAAGGCTTCAACGGCGTCATGATCGCGCGGATCAACAGCGATCAGCGGCTGGTCGATTTTGAGATCGCGGTGCGAGATTTGGTGAGCAACGCCGAGACCGCCTACTGGGAGCTGTACTTCGCCTATCGTAACTTCGACGCCGTGCTGGCCGGCCGCGACAGCGCGCTGGAAACTTGGCGCAAGGTGTATGCGTTGTACATTGTCGGAGCGCGGGGCGGCGAGCGAGACAAAGAGGCCCAGGCTCGCGAGCAGTATTTTCTGTTCAAGGGCCAGTTACAACGCGCCCTGTGGACGCTCTACTCCGCCGAAAATCGCCTGCGATTCATCGTGGGCTTGGCGGCGAACGACGGCCGCATGATCCGCCCGGCGGAGGAGCCGACGACGGCCGATACCCGCAAGGCGATGCGTTGGGAGGATATCGTCAGCGAAGCGATGGTTCGCAGCCCCGAGCTGCGTCGTCAGAAGTGGGAGATTCAGCGTCGCGAGCTGGAATTGATCGCCTCGAAAAACCTGCTGCTGCCGCAGTTAGACGTGCAGGGTATCTATCGGTATCGAGGATTGGGTGACAGCCTGCTCGACCGCAACGCGACGCCAACCTTCCGCCTCGGCCAGCTTCCGATTCCGACCACTGCGTTTGGCAACTTGTTGGGCGGTAACCACCAGGAATGGCAGCTTGGCTTCGTGTTCAGCATGCCGCTTGGTTTCCGCCGCGAAAAGGCGGCCGTGAGAAATGCCGAGCTGGCGCTGATGAAAGAGAAGGCGATCCATCGCGAGAAGGAGCTGGAACTATCGCACCAGTTGGCCGACGCTTATCGCGAGTTGGACAACACCTATCTGCTCATGCAGGACATCTACAACCGCCGCGTGGCGGCCAAAGACCAGGTCGACGCCGTGTTGATCGCCTACAAGCAGGGCACCGCCACGGTCGACCTGTTGCTCGACGCCCAACGCCGCCTGGCCGACGCCGACAGCGCCTACTTCCGCACCGTGGTCGATTACAATCTGGCGATTCGCAACCTGCATCTTCGCAAGGGTTCGTTGCTGGATTATAATAAGATCAATCTGGCGGAGGGCCCCTGGCCCAACAAGGCCATGTTCGACGCGCTGCGGAGGGCACGCGAGCGCGACGCCAGCATATATCTGGACTACGGCTTCACCCGACCAAGAGTCATCAGCCGCGGACCGATTTGGCAGGGTGGCGACGCGGGTGTTGACGACGCTGGCAGTGACGACGCGGCCCTAGAGGACGAGACGGCAATCGACGCGGAGCCGGAATTTTCGGGGCAAATCGAGCATGAATCTTTCGAGAATCAGCCGGCTCCTGGAAGTGATCGGACTGCTACAATCTCCGCGGGGGCATAACGCTAGCTCGCTGGCGATGGCCTGCGGCGTGAGCCGCCGCACGATCTTTCGCGATATCGACACGCTCAAACAAGTCGGCATGCCGCTGCTCTACGACGAAGCAGAGCAGCGGTATTTTATCGCCGGCACGCAAGTGCTGCCGCCGCGACGAATCTGACCACCGAAGAGGCCCTCTCGCTGATCGTGCTGTGTCACGAACTGGGAGACCGCCGGGCGGTGGCCTTTCACGAACCGGCCCGCCGCGCGGCGCTCAAGCTGGAAAGCAGCTTGCCGGCCCGGCTTCGCGACCAATTGCGCGACCTGACCGGGGCCATCACTATCCGCCTGCCGCCCACCAACGTGTTGGAAGGCCACCAGGAGGCGTATCAGCAGTTGGTCGACGCGATCGCCCACAAGCGATCGGTGCGAATCGAATACGACAGCCTCACCGAATGGGACGACATCTGCACGAAGCTCAGCCCGTATCGTGTCTTGTTCAGCCGCCGAAGCTGGTACGTGATCGGCCGCTCGTCGATTCACCGGCAGATCCGCACGTTTAATCTTTCGCGGATTCGCAGCATTGAGACGCTGGAGGATAAGTTCAGCATTCCGCGCGGTTTTTCGATCGAGCGATATCTGCGTAACGCCTGGCATATGATCGCCGCGGGCCGCGACCGCAGGGTCGTCGTGCGGTTCTCGAAGATGGTTGCCCAAAACGTGGCCGAGGTGACCTGGCACAAGACCCAAGAGACCACATCTAACGAGGACGGCACGCTCGACTTCACCGTCACCGTTTCCGGCCTGGGTGAAATCTCCTGGTGGATTCTCGGTTACGGCGATCAGGCCGAAGTGCTCGAACCGGCAGAATTGCGCAAGACGGTCGCCGAGCGAGCGAGGAAGATGGTTGAGCTGTATGATCGGTAGCGCGGGCTGGAGATTTCAGAGCCGCTCTGTCCCCAGGGCGAGGTTGCTGGGGATTGGGAGGCTGGAGGCTGGGGACTGGAGATTTCAGAGCCGCCCTGTCCCCAGGGCGATGTTGCTGGGGACTGGGAACTGGGGATTGGGGACTGGGGACTGGCACTCACGTCTTTCCGGTTCGTTGGCGGAAGCGTGGTGCCAATTTATCATTCATTATTGGTCATTCGTCATTTGTCACTGAAAGCCTCCGCGATTTTGAACGAGTGGTGGTTCGCCTATTGATTCCGTCCGATGCTTGGCCTCAAATAGCCAATGACAAATGACCAATAACAAATAACAAATCTCCCAGTCCCCAGTCCCCAGTCCCCAGCCTCCAGTCCCCAGCCGCCAGCAACATCGCCCTGGGGACAGGGCGGCTCTGAAATCTCCCGTCCCCAATCCCAGCCTCCAGCCTCCAAGCCGCACGCCGCCCTTGTCCACGCCGCTGATTGCCACTTCCGGAACGCTACGACCGCTGCTGCGGCTGGCGCTGCCGGTGCTCGCCGAGCACTCGCTGCACCTGTTGGTAATATTTTCCGACACCGTGTTGGCAGGCCGCTACTTCGGCACGGAGGAGTTGGCGGCCATGAACGTGATTTTTTACACGGTCTGGTTTCTGGAAAATCTGTTCGGACTGGTGGCGATCGGCTCCACCGCGTTGATCGCCCGATTCGTCGGGGCCGGCGATTGGAACACGGCCCGTCGCACGGTCAACCAATCGTTCTTGACGGGGGCCGTGCTGGCCTTGGTGCTGACCGGCGGCGGCGTGCTGTTGATCGACGACTTCGTGTCGGCCATGCAATTGTCCGGACGCTCGGCCCAAATGGCCAGCGAATATCTGCTGCTGGTGATTCTCGTGCTGCCGGCGATCATGGTCGAATCGATCGCGGTTTCCTGTTTGCGGGGAGCGGGCGACACGGTCTCGGGGCTGATCGTGATGTCGATCGTCGTGGCGGTTAATCTGCTGGTCAGTTGGTCGCTGATCGCCGGCTGGGGACCGCTGCCGGAGATGGGCTTTTTCGGACTGGCCATCGGCACCGCCACCGCGCACGTTACGGGCGGCGTGCTGCTATTGGCTCTGTTGCTGCGCGGGCGTGCCGGGCTGAGACTAAAGCTGCGCTCTCTGCGACCGGACATGCCGTTGATCCGCCGGCTGCTGCGCGTCGGCGTGCCGGGCGGAGCCGACGTGATTCTGATCGTCGTCTGTCATTTGGCCTACATGGCAACTATTAACGCCCTGGGTGATCTGCAAGCGGCAGCGCACGGAGTGGCAGTCAAGATCGAGGCGCTGGCGTTTCTTCCCGGGGCGGCGTTTCAGGTGGCCGCCGCCACGCTGGCCGGACAGTACCTTGGGGCGGGCGATCACGCCAAGGCGACGCGCAGCGTGCTCTTGTCTCTGGCAATTGGCGGCGCCGGGATGACGGCCATGGGCGTGGTGTTTTTTGTGGCCGCCACGCCGCTCTCAGAAATGTTCCTGGGCGTAAACAATCCAGAGGTGGTCGGAGCCGCCGCGCCGCTGCTGCGGATCGTCTCAATCTCGATGCCCGCGCTGGCGATGGCGATGATCCTCGGCGGCGCGCTGCGCGGAGCAGGCGACACGCGCGTGCCGATGCTGTTGAATCTGATCGGCTACCTCGGCGTGCGGCTGCCCGGCGCGTACTTGCTGGCGCACACGTGGGGCCTGGGCGTCGAGGGAGCCTGGATCGCCATGGTCGTCGACATCTACGTCCGCTGCGGGCTGATCCTCTGGCGCTTCCTGCACGGCGGCTGGAAACGGATCAAAGTGTAAAACCGCAGCTCCGTCGAATCAAGACGCGCCTCAAGACACCTCGACGATCGGTTTCGCCTGTGTCAAACGTATGACTTGCGGCGGGATGCCGCGGGCCAGGCGCAGCTGCCCAACGTCGAACAGGGAGTGCATGATGGTCGAGATCAGATGCTTCGGCGTGTGATTCTCGGTGGCCGGCTCGCCGCCGTCGCGGGTCGATCGTCCGATGACCTGCCCGCCGCGCACTCCGCCGCCGTGAATCAATAGCGGTGCCAGCTTGCCCCAATGGTCTCGTCCGCCGCGCTGGTTGATACGCGGCGTGCGGCCCATCTCGCCGGTGGCGACCAGCATAATCTTGTCCGTCAATCCGCGCGCTTCGAGGTCTTCGACAAAAGCCGCCACCGCGTGGTCGAAACTTCGGCCAACCGCGTTCATGCCGTCGACCATGCTCAGGTTGTTGCCGTCGGCGTGCATGTCCCACACGCCGGCGTAACTGGCGTGAATCGTCACGAAGCCGCAGCCCGCCTCGCACATTCGCCGGGCCAGCAGCAGTAGCTTGCCGATTGTGGCGGCCTGAGCGTCGTAATAGCCGGCCTGGCCCCGCTTGGCCCTGTCCCATTGCCCCTTCTTCGAGAAGTGGCTCGTATCGTATCGGGCCACCGTCTTGGGATCTTCCTGCGACAGATCCAAGGCCTTGGCCACGCCGCCGCCGAGCAACAACCCGTAGGCCTGCTGCTGTAGCTTGTCCATCGTTTCGAGCTGACCGCTGGCGTCCATCTTGCGGTTGAGCCGGTCGATCTGCGCCAGCAGCGAGCGGCGATCGTTAAACAGCCGCTCCCGCGGTAGATTCAGCTGCATGTCGTTTTGCAGATCGCCGCCCGCCCCCGGCACGAACGGGGCATACGCCGATCCGTAACTTCCGGTCGCCCGCAGATCGCCACGAGCTTGCGGCCCCGGCACATCCTGGCTGACCGCGCTGGGATAGATCACCGCGTTGGTTGGCATTCCGGACGCTGCCCGCGTCGCTCCGGCCACTCGGGCGTAATGCACGCCGATGTTCGTCTCCTGCGAATCGGGTCCGACAATCGGCTGAATGTTGTGGCCGGCGTTGTTGGTCTGAAACGAACGCACCACGGTCAGCTTGTCGGCCAGCGCGGCCAGCCGGGGCAGCGCGTCGCCGAAGATCACGCCGGGCAGCTTGGTTTGGATCGTGCCGGTGACCGTGGCGATGTTCGACGGGGCGTCCGGCTTGGGGTCGAACGTCTCGAGCTGGCTCGGCCCGCCCTGCTGAAACAGAAATATCACCGACTTGCCGCTGATGTGCCCGGCCTTCTCGCCGGCCGCCGCCCGCCCGGCCAACAACATCGGCAGCGACAGCCCCGCCAGCCCCAAGCTGCCGATCCGCAGCATCGCCCGGCGGTTGATCGATTCGTTTCCGTCGAAGATCGTGAGCATAGAGCACCTCTCTCGTCGGCCAGCAAAGCATCAACCGTTACTTATACATAACGGCCCATCAAAGCACAAGCTGGCCGTTATCTGTAGGAGGCGTCTCCGCCGGCGACCCAAGGCGTCTCCGCCGGCGACCCAAGGCTGTAGGAGGCGTCTCCGACGGCGATCCTCCGCCGTCGCAACCATTCTGCTTGCAGTCCGCCCACCGTTTGCCCTACAATGGGACTCCAAGGGCACCCACGTCGGTAAATCGCCAAACCGTGAGCGGCAAGGCGCTAGCCGCCGATAATTCACCACCGCGGCAAGGCGCTAGCCGCCGGTCCATATCGCCACCAACCCAACCGTCCAGCACCCAATCGCCCACGGCAACTATCCCATTTCCGAATTCCCCCTTCCGAATTCCGAATTTGAAAGCCCCTCATGTCTCGTCCGACCCGCCTTCGCCGCGATTCCCGTCACAGCCGCCTGGCCTTAGAGCCTTTGGAAGACCGCCGGCTGCTCGACGCTAGCGTCTCCATCGCGGATGTGGTTCCGTCATTACGCAACGAGTCGCCGGAGGAAATTGTCTTCCAATTCAGCGAGCCGGTGACCGGTTTCGACGTGGACGACGTGCGACTCATCCACGACGGCGGCTCCGTTGATTTGTCGAATTTGGTGTTGGTGTCCACCGACGGCGGGCAGACCTACACACTGGGCGACATTTCAACGCTACCGACCGGCGGGGGCGCATATTGGCTCGGGCTTGACGTGGCCAATGCCGGTATCGTCGACTTGGCCAACGGCGAACCGTTGTCGATCGACGGAATCGGACTCGGCCCGGAGTTGATCGTTAACGGCTCGTTCGACGTCGCCGGTGGCGGGTCGGACGATCTGAGCGGATGGTCGATTCCCAGGGGCGGCGTCATCTGGCAAGAGGAAGCCTCCGGCGACGGCGTGGCCCGCGTGACCAGTAATCACGCTGGCACGCTCATCGACCCAAACATGCCGGACGGGGCAACTGCCGCCAAGATTCGTCAGGGAATTACCACGACCCCGCTGACGAATTACCGGCTCGAGTTCGATCTCGTCACGCGACAGGTCGTGACGGAAATCTCGTCGACCGACATCAGGCTCCAGGTATTCAAAGGTGATCCGCGAACCAGCCTCTTGTTCCAAGAGACCTACGACAAGAGTCACAATGGACATCAAGTCCTTGAGTTTGCCACCGAGCCAGACGACCTGGGCATCACGCTGCGGTTCCTCGCCTCCAGGTCGAACCGCGACTTCACGGTCGACAACGTCAGCGTGCGAGAAGTGATCGTCGGCCCATCCGTTCAATGGACCGTCGACACGACGATGCCGACGGTCTCGATTCTTCCGGTCAGCCCCAGTCCGAGGAATAGCCGCGTTGAAGACCTCACCATTGCGTTCAATGAACCCATCGTCGGCTTCGACCTGAGCGACTTGATCCTCACGCGCGACTCGGGCGACGGGCCACAAACGGTTTCGATGGCCCAGATCGCACAACTCTCAACGTCAGACAACACGACCTTTTTGCTTGGCAATCTCTCGTCGCTCACCGGCGCCGACGGAACCTATCAACTGTCGCTTGATCCCGTCGATAGCCTCATCCAGGATCTGGCGACGAACGAACTGGGCGGCGGCGATCAGCAAACGTGGGTAATGGACCGCGTCGCGCCGATGGTCTCTGTCAACCTGCAGTTGGACGAGGACGACCGCACGCCGGCGCTGAGGGGCACGGTCGATGACCCGAACGCCACGATCGCGGTCACGATCGCAGGCAGCACGTACGCGGCCGTCAACCGTGGCGACGGCACCTGGATCTTGCCGGACGATACGATCGATCCGCTGTTGATCGACGGAACGTATGACGTGTTGGCAACCGCCACGGACGCCGCCGGCAACGTCGCAACCGACGACACGACCGATGAATTGGTCATCGACGGGCCTCCGATTGTCTTCCAGGTAACCGCCAGCTTCCAAGACGGCGTGTTTCCCACGCCGGATTACGCCGGCACGCGCGATGCGCCGATTTTCGCCTCGGATGCCGACGTGAACTTCGGCGACGCAGTCACGCTGCGGGCCGACGCCGAGCAGAGTTCGACGGGCCAGCCGGCCTGGGCGCTCTTTAAGTGGGATCTGTCGAGCATCCCGGTCGGCGCAACGGTCGATGAAGTCTCGCTCACGGTCAACGTCACCAACATCACGGTCGCCCCCGGCTTTCATCTGTTCGAGGTCAAAACCCCCTGGCTCGAATCCGAAGTCACCTGGAACGGTCCCGATGCCGAGGGCACCTGGGAAGACCCCGGCCTGATCGACCCCATCGACGCCGGCGAGGCGATTCTCGGCACCCTGCCGGGCACTGCATTGGGACCGCTCACGATCTCGCTCACCGCCGAAGGCCTCGACCTCGTCCAGCGCTGGATCAGCGACCCCAGCACCAACCGCGGCTTCCTACTGTCCAACCCCGACAACACCAACAGCGTGCGTTTCGATTCCCGTGAGGGCACGACGCCGGAGGACCGTCCCAAGCTGTCCGTCGACTTCGACTTCATCGACACCGACCCGCCGACCGCCACGCTCACCTTCCCGGCCGACAACGGCCCAGCCGATCAAGACGACGACCTGGGCGAAGTGCGCGTCGGTCTACGCAATCGGATCGAAATCCAATTGAGCGACTTCGCCCTCAACGATGCGACGGTCACGGCCGAGACCGTCACGCTCACCAAGGACGGCCAGCCGGTTTCCGACGTTGCGTTCGCCTTCGACACGGAAATGGCACTGATCACTCTCACGCCAGCGATCGCCCCCTTCCCCGCCGGCGATTACCGCGTCACTCTCAACGACAGTGACTCCAAAATCGCCGACACCGCCGGCAACCAACTGCCCCGCACCGTCTTCACCATCCAATTCGACGACACCCTGCCCACCAACCCCATCGCCCGCGACGATAGCTACGAAACGGATGAAGATACGCCGCTAGTGGTGAGCGCCGAAGATGGTGTGCTTGCGAATGATGACGATGGGAGCAATCCTCAGTTAACCGCTGTTGTCGTAACGCCTCCGGAGCATGGCACGATCGATCTTAGCGAAGATGGCTCATTCACATACACCCCCGAGGCGCGCTTCGTTGGCCAGGATCTATTCACCTACTTCATTGATGTCTCGCTGTTAGATTCCAGCGAAGCAATTGTGCGGGTCACCGTCATCTCTGGGACGCCGCAGGCGACCAACGACGCTTACGAAACCGACGAAGACACGCCGCTCCTCATCGACGCAGCCACGGGCGTGTTGGCCAACGACGCTGACCCGCAGAATGATTCGTTGATCGCAGTTCTCGTCGACGGTCCGAATAGCGGAGAACTGACCCTCAACGGCGATGGTTCCTTTCAGTATGCGCCCGATCCTGATTTCTTTGGCGTCGACAGCTTCACTTACGAAGTAAGCGACGGAGAGTTCATGTCGCCGCCAGCGATGGTGTCGATCACTGTGACAGGCGTCAACGATGCGCCCGTCGCTTCGGATGAATCATATTTTGTGGGACTCGGCGACACGCTTGTTGTAAATTCGACCAGCGGCGTTCTCAGCAACGATGCGGACGCGGATGGCGACGTGCTGAACGCATCGATCGTCTCCGTTCCCCTGCACGGCGAGGTGGAGTTGAGACCGGACGGCTCGTTTGTCTACACACCCAACCCGGGCTTTGACGGTTCGGATCAGTTCACGTACCGAGCGTCGGACGGATTAAGCGACTCCGCTACGGCAACGGTCATGCTGTTTGTCGGCACTTTTCCTCCCACCGAAATCCTCGGAACCGTTTTCGACGACACCAACGGTGATGGCGTTCGCGGACCGGACGAGGGTGGTGTGAGAGGCGCCGTTGCGGAGTTGTTTTCTGCAGGCGAGGACGCAGCGAGGGGCGGCGGTGACGACATATCACTAGGAATTCTCACCACCGGCGAAGATGGTGCCTATCGGTTTTCCGACTTGGCCGACGGTACATACTACTTACACTTTCGCCCTCCGTTCGGCCTCTTTTTCGGACCTCAAGATCAGGGCAGTGACGATGAAGTCGACAGCGATGCTTCGAGCTTGGGCTTCACGGATGTAATCACGTTGGCGGTCGGTCAGATCGACGACGCGCGCGACGCGAGTATGGTAGGTGTCCCGCCGACGTTTGGATTCGCCTTCGCGATAAGTCGTATAGCGAACGGCTCGAAGAGCTCTATTGCTGTTGACGGCGACGGGGCTCTCTATGTGGGAGGTGAGTTGCGGGGAGTGGTAGATGTCGACCATGGCCCCAGTACTCACATACTCGAAAGTACGGCTATCCTACACACTGACGTCTACTTGGTAAAATACACAGCAGAAGGCGCACTGGTGTGGGCTCGCTTGGCGCCTGGAACGCAGGCCCCGGATGCACGGCGGGGATTTGCGGACTCGGAGACTCTCGCTATCACTCTAGACGACGACAATAACGTCTATGCAACGGGCGCACTGCGAAGCGACGCAACCTTTGGCGGCGATGTTGAAACGACCCTGGAAGCCAATGGGGCTTCAAACATTTTCATCACAAAACACGATTCTAACGGCCGTTTCCTGTGGGGACACAGCCTGGGAGGTCCGAGTACGGTCAGCACTAGTACCAGAACAACGGATATTGGCCGAGACATCAAAGTCGATGGCGATGGCAACGTATGGGTGATCGGTGGCTACCTCGGGAACGTCGACTTCGACCCTGGTCCGAGCGAGTCGATTCTCTTGGGTGGCGGCGGAAGCGAATCGACGTTTGCCCTCAAGCTCAACGGAGACGGCGAATTTCTCTGGGCCGGAACAGTTGCTGGACAGGCCAGTGCGATTGAAATTGCGCCCAACGGAAACATTGTCATTGGTGGACGTTTTGGAAACGGGGTGGATTTCGATCCCGGGCCAGCGGTCGTCACTCCCGATGGCTCCGGGCTTAGTGGTTACATTTTAACGCTAACTCCGTCGGGCGACTTCGTTTGGGTGGCGGGATTTGGTGGGGACGCTCAGGTGTTTGCGAGCGACATCGGAATTGACCGCGACGGAAACATCTATGCAACAGGAACTTTTTTGCCGATCGCAGATTTTGATCCGGGACCAGGAGTCGTGGAAGTTCATGGTGGTGGGGCGTTTGTGACCAAGTTCGATTCCGAGGGGCAATTCAGGTGGGTAGAACGCCTTGGGTCGGCGCATGGCGCAAATGGCCGAAGCATCACGGTTGATGATTCCGGAACGGTGTATGTGTTGGGAGATTTCGAGGGCATTCTCGATTTCGACCCCGGACCGAACGAACGAATCCTGTCGTTTCGCGATGGCAAGGTGTTTCTGTTAGCGATTGGGGCGAACGGCGACTTTGAATACGCGTTAACCGTAGGCAGTGAAGTCGCTACCGATATTTCGGTTGATTCCGCTGGAAATATTTTTGGTGCGGGGATGATTCTTTTTTCATCGGACTTTGACCCGGGCATCGGCTCACTGATCCTGGGCGGCGGAGGCCACGAATCGACATTCGTAACGAAGATTCTTTCACCGTCAGGAATTCATGGTTCGGCCTGGGTCGACATCGACCAGAACGGCGTCAAGGACGATGGAGAACCACCGCTGATGGGCGCAGCAGTTACGCTGTTTCACACCGTGGATGATATTGCCGGCAACGCCAACGACGTTCAGATCGGCCAAACGCAGTACACGGAATCTGACGGCACGTATAGTTTTTTGGGATTGCAGCAAGGAGTCTATTACCTCAGATTTGAAGCACCTGTCGGATTTGGCTTCACCGCACCAGATCAGGGAGCAGACGAATCGTCGGACAGTGACGCCGATTTGCTGACGGGACTAACGGGTCTCATCGCATTGGAAGTTGGTCAAATCGATGGAACGCAGGATGTCGGCCTGCTTGACCTGACCGGCGACAATCGGCCCCCGCAGGTCACTGAGGACGCCTATGTCATCGACGAAGACACGATTCTGACGGTTGACGTGAGTGGCGTGCTGTTGAATGATACTGACCCAAACCTGGACCCTCTGACAGTTACGTTGGCGTCTCAGCCCAAATATGGCGAGTTGTCTCTAAATAGCGATGGATCGCTAACTTACATTCCAGACGCCGATTTTTACGGAATCGAAACCGTATCTTATTCGGCCAGTGATGGACAGGTCGATTCGCTGTTGACGGAGATTTCGATCACGATCCTCTCTGTAAATGATCGGCCGATCGCCGGAGATGACACATATTTGACGCCGCGCGACGTGCCCTTGGTCGTCGATGTGGCGTCGGGGCTATTAGCCAATGATGGCGATCGCGACGGAGACCATCTCAGCGTTAGGATTGTTGACTCCCCGAAGAACGGAACAATCTCAGTTGCTTGGGACGGTTCTTTTGCTTACACGCCGAACGTCGGCTATGTAGGCAACGAGTCGTTTTCATATCAGGCAGACGACCGCAAGGAGCTTAGCGAGCTTGCGAGCGTGACTATTGTTGTCGGTAAC
>JADFKK010000125.1 GCA_022564995.1 Planctomycetota bacterium
ACGCGCCGGGATTGCCGAGCGGATTGACCACGATGCCGTCGTCGTCGGTGGCCGAATTGACGCCGAAGCCGCCGATGCCGAACTGATTGAACGTGACGAATCCGCCGCCGGCGATCGTCGTGCCGTCGGGAATGCGGAACTTGCGCAGGTTATTGCCCGAATCGCTCAGATACCAACCGCCAATGTCAACGGTCACGTCGGTCGTGTTGTGCAATTCGACCCAGTCGCCGCCCGCTCGGTCGGTGTGGCTGAGAATCTCATTGATGCGAACGTCATCGGGATGATGCTCGATGCGGTCGTTTCCGTTACTATCGGTGGCCACTTCGGTGCCGGGCGATCCGCCTGAGAATCCGCTGGCCCGCCAAGTCGTTTTCTCGCCCCAGGCGGAGCGCGGCGTATTGGCGTTGATGTCGTCGCGGAGCACGAGCGAGAAGCCCTCGCCGTCGGTCTGATCGTACCAATTGTCGTCGTACGAGAAGTCCAAAATCGGCTCGCCGAGGCGGCCTTCCAGCAGAATTTGCTCGCCCGAGTTGCTCAGGCGTCCGTTCCAGAATTCGCCGGCGATTTTGGCGTCCAGGTTCTTGCTGCCGTCGGGATCGTTATGGGCCAAAAACGCCGCGCGGTCCTTAACAATCAGCACGCGCTCGCCCGCGTCGAGAATGGTCAAGGGCGTCTGCTCGATCGGGCTTTCGATCGGCGCACCGTTGTTAAACCCAAACAGAATCCCACCCTTGAAATGCACTCCCGTCAGATCGAGCGGCGCATCGCCCATGTTAATCAGCTCGACGAACTCCAACTCTTCGCCCCGCGGGTTGTACATAATCTCCGAAATCCGCAAATACCGCTGCTGATCCGCCAAACTCTGAAACGCCGCCGGCAACTGCGAAAGATCGTTAGGGCTGACGGGGTCGGGAATGCCGGCCAGATTGCGGTCGATCTGGTTGCGAACGAAGATGTTGCGGGCGACGATGTAATTCTTGAACTGATTGATAATGTTCGTCGGCAGCCAGTCGTTGCGCCCCTCGACGGTGCCCTCGCCGAAAAGTTCGTCGATGATCGGATTGAGATTCTCCGGGTTGTAGACGTTGTCCATCAAGTCGATCAAATGCCCGGCGAAGATCGGGAAAAAGGCGGGATGCTCAATCACTCGGAACAGCGCGGGGAAGGTTGCCTGACGCTTCTGGAGGATCGGCCCACTGCTGCCGCCGAAGCCGGCGCCTCCCCGAATGTTCATGATCGCGTCGAGGTCGTGCGGCACGAGTTCGACGCGGGTGTCGAACTCGCCGCGATAGAGGCTGTAGTCGTCGCCCCGGCCGGTGGCGATGCCGCCTTCCTCGTTGCGGATCAGGGCCATGAGGGCCATGTGCCTGAGCCACTGGCTGACGTTGATCGTCTGGCTGACCTTATGGACGAAGTTGAGGCTGTCCTGGGCCGTGGAATTGGGCGTTTGAGCGGTGTTGAGCGCCCTGGTCAACTCGACCAAATCGTTCCAATCGTCGGCGGAGGAATTGGTCTTCTTCAGGTAGGCTGTGTTGGACTTGAATGCGTCGGGGCTGGCAGCGAACACCAAGCTGCCGTTTACGCCACGATCGTTGATCGAGTAGAAATTACCGCCGCTGTCGAGCGGGTAGTTTACCTCGGGCAGGTTGCCGTCGCGGGACTGGAGCTGGGCATACGCGCCGTAGGTGCTGACGCTGTTAATGTTAGCATCGTTGATTCCATTGCGACGGACCTGCACCGCCTTGGTCTCCACTTCGGCCGAAAGGCCGGCTTCGCGGTGGATCGTCATCCCCAGCACCTGAGAGAAGCTGGCGTCGGTGTTCATGGGGAGGGCCGACTCGCCGCGGAAACGATGATCTTTAGGGAACGCCACCCGCAGGTTCTGCTCCGCTCTGCCGCGGCTGGCGTTGCCGCGATTGCGGATGCCGATGTTGTAGAAAATCTCGATGTCCGATCCGAGCCGGGCGTTGTTCCCTTCGGTGGAGAGCACCAATTGGTCAATTCCGTCTTGGTCGACAAACAACGCCAAGGCATCGATGTCTTCATTGCCGTCGCCGAATTCCGATTCGTCGAAGAAGATCGTGGCCGCCGCCAGATTATTGGGATCGACCCTGATGACCGAACCGTTTGTGACGATTAGATCGCCGATCAACTCGCTGCCGGTGGTCGAGATCAGGAAATCGTTGCCGTCCTTGTGGACGCCGTCGATGTTGGCCCCGGCGGCGAAGACCTCGTCTTCGGTGAGCACGCGGGTCACGCTCAGGCCGGCGAAGCTCCTCAGCGGCGTGTCGTTCAGATTGATGTCGTTGGGGATGACGACTTTGACCAGATCGCCGTTAAGGAAGACGTCACCATCTACGGTAAAGTTGGTGGCCGTGGAGAAAATCAACTCGGTGATTCGGCCGGCCTCTTCCTTCACCCAGATCGCGTCGATGTCTTCGTTCGTGCCGAAGGCGTCCTCGGAAAAGAGCAGTGTGGCGGTGTCATCGAGCGGGTTGTACTCGATTAGATCGCCGTTGCGGAATGTTAGGCCGCCCAGCGTGGCGCCGCGGGTGGTCGAGAGGATGATGTTGTGGCTGCCGTCCTCGTTGGTGGCATCGCGGACGTGGGCCGCGTCGATGTTTTCACCGCCGACAAACAGATTCTCGCGAAACAGAATTGAAACCGTCGCGTCGTCCAAATTGTACGAGACCAAGTCGCCGTTATCGACGTCGACGCCGCGGGTCGGATCGTGGACGATGAAGGTGCCGTTCTGCTGGTGGTTTTGACGGTTGGGGGAGGTGTTTTGGGTGTTGCTAGTTAGTCGTTGGGCCTGTTCTGCCGTCTGGATGATTCGGTAAATCGGTTGATTGACGGGCCAGGGTTTGTCTCCGTTGACGCCGCCGAAATCGTCCACGATCGAGTCGTCGAACTGAAAGAGCAAATTGGCGGCGTGATTGCCCGCGTCGTCGCTGGGCGAGGGGTATGAGCGAACATTGGCACCGTCGTGCTCGCTGGCCTCGACGTAAAAGTCGACGATCGCTCGATTGGCCTGCGCCGGCACGGTGGCCGAAAAGATTCCATCGCCCGCCGTCGCGTCGCCGTCCAGCCCTTCATCGTTCATCGTTACTGCTTCAAACGGTGTGGCCGTGTTGGGGTTGAACGGCGTGCTTGTGGTGGGATTGATGCGGTAAAACAACGTCACGTCGACGCCCGACTCGGCCTCGTTAACGATCCGTGCCGAGATGACGACGTCGTCCGGTACTCCGTCGTCCGGGTCAATGTCGGTCGACCTGGGAATGGCCGGCGAATGCTGGACATCCAGCAACATCGGCGCGATGTCGCCCGAGGCAACCGAATTGGCCCGGCCCGGTGTGCCGAGCGGCGCGGCGCTGGGAGCCCAATTCTGACCTTCCCGGTTGGTGAGATCGGGATTCATGAGCTCCACGGAGTGTCCGTCGTCGTCGTGCGGAGCGTCCCACACCCATCCCAGTTGACCTCCCGTGTTAACCTCCAATCGTCGCACGGCCCAATCACCGCTGTCGGCGTAGCGCACCTGATCGACCCGATCGCCGCCCGGTCGCTCGAAGCGAATGTTCTCGCCGGAGTTGCTCAGCGTGCCGATCCAATCAGTCAGCTTGTCGCCACTGCCATCACCCCCAACCAACAACGGAACCGCCCCATACTTCTGCAAAAACACAGTCACGTCGGATGCCACCACAAGGTATCCGCGGGCCGGAATGATCGTGCCCTGGGGAATGGTGTAGCTGAAGCCTCTGGTGAATTTCCAGCCGCTTACGTCGATCGGGATTTCGCTGTTGTTATAGAGTTCGACGTACTCTTCGCTGGTCGGTTCGGCATTGCCCGCCGCCACGGTTAAGGGCAGCCGGCCGCTCTCGAATATCGGCGCGGACGGACGGAACAGAATCTCGTTGATCACGATCGGCCTGAGAATAATAAGAATGTTCGTTACCGTGACATCGCCGGTTGAGTGTCCGGTTGTATCAGAGGCGACGAACGACACGTTGTAAGTTCCCACGGCCAGCGCGTCCGTGATGACATTGTCCGGTAGCACCCAAGTCCCGTCGCGGTTGTTGGTTACGTTGGTATATGTCTCGCCGTTAATCGTTAACTCTGAAATCGTCGCGTTCGGATCGTCGATCGTGCCGGTTACGCGGGGCGTGGTGTCGGCGGTGCGATTTATGTCGACGGTCACCACGGGCGCGGCGTCGAGGGTCAATTCGGCGGAGGTGCTGTCATTGCGGCTGTTGCCGGCCTGATCGGTTACCGTGGCGACGACGTTGAAGGTGCCGTCGGACAGCGGCGGGTCGATCGTGCCGGCCGGCAAGGCCCAGGTGTTGCCGTTGACGTTGGCCGTATAGTTCTGGCGGTCGACCCGCACCACGACCGTGGCGTTGGAATCGCCAACGGTGCCGGTCAATTCCGGCGATCGGCTGTCATTCTCGGTTTTCGAATTGACCGTAATCGTCGGCGCCACGGTATCCATCACCCAAGTGTCGCTGTTGCCGCTGGTCATCTGGTTCGTCGCCAGATCCTGAAGTCCCGTACCCACGGACAGCGAATAAATACCGTCAGTGCCGGTCAGCGAAGCCAGATTGCTGAGGGTGAAGTTGGTCTGGTCCGGCGACGTCAACGAGGCGACGCCGGAGATGCTGATCGGCGTGCCATCTCGCCGTAGCGTCAGGTCACTCAGCGTGAAGCCGCTGACCGGCTCGTTGAAGATGATCGTGGCGCTCGAAAGCGGCACTCTGCGGGGGTCGGGGCTGATCGCGACGATCGAAACGGTCGGCGGCGTGGCGTCCATGGTCCATTCGATGGACGGCCCTCGGACCAACCGCCGCACGCTGACGTTATCGACCGTAAAGTCGCGAGCCGTCTTGCTGGCAATGAACTGCACCGTGATGCCCTGGTCGTCCGGCTCCGTGGTGAACTCAAGAACCTGATGTCCGTTTTGGCTTGCGCTGTACTGGGCACCAAACAGGAGGCCACCTGTTGCCGGATTGCCGTTGAGCACCTGGAGCTTGACGTTGGTTCCCGAGAGCTCCGTGACCACCTGGCGCGTGACGAGATCAAATTCAAGCTGGTAATTCGTCAGCGGGGTCGTGGTGAATCCTTGTCGAATCTTGGCGGAAGCTGCCCCATCTGGAGGTGGTGGCGGGATAGGAGTGCCGGGATGCAGGCTGGTGATGCGGGCCTCGCCGTCGCCGCCGTTATCCTGCCAGATGACGCCGCCATTGGGAAACAGCCAGCCGGAAAGATCCGTGTCGAAGCTGCTGTTGACGATCAACTCCGGGCCGAAGCCGGTGCCTTCGAACACGAGCGGTTGGTTCTGCGCGTCTGTAATGCCGGAGTTGACCACGTCGAGCGTGAGTTGGTAATCGCCGTCGCCGGTGGTGAGGCCCGCCAGGTTTCCGAGCGTGAAGGACTGGCCGCCCACGTTGCTCAACTGCGCCACACCGTTTAGGTTGAC
This sequence comes from Planctomycetota bacterium, assembly GCA_022564995.1. Taxonomy (GTDB): domain Bacteria; phylum Planctomycetota; class Planctomycetia; order Pirellulales; family JADFKK01; genus JADFKK01. The sequence continues at coordinate 5,471 of JADFKK010000125.1, forward strand.
CGTCTGCACTCCCCCGGCGCCGTCGCGCGTGAGGATCAGATCGCCGACGTCGAAGCCGGAAATCGGCTCGCTGAATTGAATGGAAATTTCGTCCAGCACCGTGTTGCGTGGATCGGGGGCCACCGCCGCGATCGAGACGGTCGCGTCCAAGAACAGACGTGGCTCCAACGGCTCTGCCCGCATCGCCGGCCTGCTCCTGTCGCGCAGCTTGGACGACGGCGCATTGCCCCGTAGACCACTTGCCCAAGATTCCAGTTGGCCAAATCCGGCGCTCAGGCCGGCCCTAGTTCGATTCCACAAACGACGGCGCATCGACTCCTCCATTGACACGTGTCTTTATAAAGACCGCGAAATATTATTGGCGACACCGGCGATTGCCGATCGCAACCATCATGAAAAGGACAGGATTGCACATGCGCCGCCGCGAGCTACCGGTGGGCAGCAAATGGAACGCGGCCCACAAGAGATACATTAATCGGCGCGAAGCGCAGCTCATCCCAATCGTTACACACCACCCACGTCTAACCGTAAGCGACTCAATTTTCACTTAGTCTACACTGAGGCTTCAGGGACCGCAACGATTTTCGACTTTTTTTTCCGAGAAGTCGGTAGGCCCTTCCTTTGGGGTCGATTGAGGGGCTGCCGTTTCCAACAGCATCGGACCGCCAGATCGCCGAGCGGTCGAGGTGTGGCGCGGCGCATCATGAGCCGGCGAGAGATACGGCCTTCGCTTTCGCGACGGAACCGTCGATTACCTCGAACGGGGTGTTTTTCGGACGAATGTGGCCCATCGTCGCTACGTCTCGCGACATGAAGTAGAGGGAGCCGGGACGAGAGTCGAGGACGGATGCGAGCAGACTCTTGACCAAGCCACTGGGCGGCCAGTCATTGCACCCGCGCGGGCTGGCCATTGTGGAGTGGATAACTGACGCGCCCCGTGTAGCGGCAGCCCACCACGAACATCGGCTGCCCATTACGCTCGGTCGGCCGGCTGTGCAGGACGTTGGCCGCCAGATACGTCGTCGAGGGCGGAACCCCCAGAGCGACGACGATCGCCTTGCAGTCTGGCTTGACGGGCGTGAGGTAGGAGAATCCGCCGGCCGATATGTCGCGACAGCAGACCTCCTCGAAAAGCTCTAAGGCGGGAAGTTTGCCGCCGATCACCGGAGCGACGCGCTGTTGATAGGGATAGGCTCGCCGCGATCGGTCGCGGCGGTCGGCAAGGAGATCGTCGGGCAGTTGCGTGCCAACGACGCTTCCCGGTTGTAGGTCGCCCGTATTAGTGTCAGTGTCACGGCCACCGGCGCTGCCGAGATTGGAAATCCCCGCCAGGGCGAGATCCTTTGCGTCGATCCGCTCGATGACTTCTTCGAGTGTCTGACGGGCTTCGGCGGCCTGTTGTTGTGTTTCCTCGAGTTGCTGCTCGACCTGACGCTGGACGGTAATGTCGACGCCCGTGGCGATGATCGAACGAATCGATCCGTCGGGATTGTTTTGGACCGAATAGGTCCAGGCAACTCGGCGTCGCACACCATGCTTGGTCAGCAGAAAGGTCTCGTACTCGACGGGAGATTTTCCGGAGCGTAATTGTTCGAATCCGCCGCGCACCAGAGCAACTTCTTCCGGCACGAGAAACGCGCTCCAGATGGCCCGATCGCGAACTTCGGCGAGCGAAAATCCGGTGACGTTCTGGCAGGCCTGATTGAAATGCTTGATCCTGCCGTCTTTGTCGAGCACCAGCACCAAGGCGTCGACCGTTTCCAGCACGGCGTCGGTGAAGCTGTTCCGTTCCTCGAGACGCTGCTCGGCTTGTTGTCGAGCGGCCGCCGTCGTAAGCAGGTGCGCGATCGTTTCGGCGAATTGCACGTCTTCCCTGGTGAAGCTTCGCTGCTGGGTGGAGAAAACTCCCAGGGCGCCGAACGATTGGTCTGAGAGCACCAAAGGACAGACAATGCCGCTACGGACGCCGGAGCGTTTCAGCAGCGCGTCGTTGAAGCGGCGTTCTGTCTTTAAGTCGCTTACCGTGATCGGATGCGCTACGCTCAACGCATAGCCGACCATCGAAAGGTGCTTCTCGGGAGATAGTTTTTGCGTGGCCGCTTCCTTACTCTCTCCGGGGCGGCCCGCCGCAAAAAGCTGCATCATCAGCGATTCGCTGTCCTGGATCGGTTGTGCCACGCCACTGAATTTCGCATCCAGGGTTTCGGCCAGCAACGCTGCACCATCTTGCATTAGCAGCGAGATATCGGGCGGGGCAATCGCACGGCGTCCCAACGCCACGACAGCCGCCTGGCGGCGATCCGTTGGAGTCGATCCATCGAACGTGAAATCGCTGAGCGTAAATTCGACATCGGCCGGCAACTCCGCCAGGGTCGAAGATTCTGCCGACGTGTTGTCATCCAAAGGGGGCATAATTCAAGGATCTCGTCGAGGACGGTTCCCTGCTGCGATCATGTTCGCGGGCCGTCTGGGAATTGTAGGTTACGGCCAGCCGCGATGACCCTCGCGACTTGGCGAAATTGCGGTCGGCCGGCGGAAAGGCCCCGGGAATTCGGCTTGGCGCGGATGTAACGACCCGGCCGGTCCGCTCGGGTGCAGCGGTGGTATGGCCCGAAATCATCTGGCCGGTTTCCGGCGGGGAGCCCATTCGGCCGGCGACGGCGCCCTTTGCGGAACATCGCGGATGGCCTGCCATTGTGATCGTCGGGCCGCGAGCGAGGTTTGATTGCGGCGCTGTTGGGCGGCTCGTTCGCTGGCCAGTATTTGTAGAAACTCTTTCGAGGCCCGCTCCAGGACGATCACCCGGTTGCCGCCCGCGGTGCCGCGGTGGTCACGCACGATGCAGATCACCTCGACGCTCGAAGGGCCTGCGCCTTGGGCCCTGCCCACGTCGGCGGAGGCGCGGGCAGAGTTGGAGACCGATACGGTGGTTCGCAATCCGCCGTCCGCCGTCGGTCTCTGTTTCTCCCGATAGACGTCCGAGAGTCCCACCTCATTCAATGCGGCCTGAATCGCCCTCAGCGCCGCGTAGCCGCCTGCCTTGTCGGTTGGGTCGGCGAAGTTGCAAACACCGATGGTGTAACCGTCGTGAGTGAACAACCCGCCGCCGCTGCGCCCCTGTACGGGCTGACCAGAGACCTTGAAATTCGCCGGGCCGACGAAGCTGTTGATCGCCAGCACCCGGCCGGTACGAATCGTCGGGCGGGCTCCGTGATCGCCGCCAATGTTGATCACCGCATCGCCGCGAGAGACCTTGTAAGCGGCCGGCGCGACCGGAATGACCCTCACCGGGCCCTTGGTGCGAAAGCTAACGAGCGCCAGGTCGCTCTTGCTGTCTACGTGAACCAGCCGGCCCGACGACGCATCGATTCGCCCGCCGTCGAAGACTTCGACCGTAATTTTCCCAGTGTTTTTTTTACCGTCGGCCGCGTTCTCGAACAGATGGCCGCAGGTCAGCACCAGTGCCTCGTCCCCGCGGGCGTCGATGATCGTGCCTGAGCCGATGTTGGAACTGTCGGGCTGCTCGATCCTGATCCGCACGCTGGCTTGAAGCAGCCGCGACCGTAGCGTGTTTTCCGGCTCATTCGTGCGTCGGGATGAAGCTCGGTATCGCGACGCCGAAGTGTTGACGTTCTGGCGGCTGGCGGGCGATTGAAAACGAGTTTGCTCCAAGCTGTTCTTTGGCCGAGCTGTTCGGCCGCGGGCGAGCATTCGCCGCAGCCGCTCGTAGCTGGCTTGGCCGACCACTCGGTCGACTTCTCGCCCGTCAACGATCATCACAAAACAGGGAACCTTGGTGATGCGATAGCGCTGGGCCGCTGCCTTGTTGGCTTCAATGTCGATCTTGCGAACCGGATGCCCTTCGCCGACCAGCCGGTCGATGGTTGGCGTCATCGCCCGACATGGTCCGCACCAGGCAGCGGTGAAATCGAGCAAGACCGTTTCGCCAGGAGCCGCCAGCGCCGTTAGCACGACGGCTATTTGCAGAGTGCCCATTGATTCTTCCCTCCGTGGATGTCGTTGCGGCGGTGAACTTCCTGGTCACCACGTCTGCAATATCTACAACTTCCCCCTGCCCGCCGGCAGCGGCGCGCGATCGCGCCGTTCGTCTAAGTCGGTGTCGCCAGCGAACTTAGCCGCAAGCAGGCAATGACTGCGACGCCGTAGCATCGCCGCCCAGCACGCCGTATACGCAGTTCGCGTACCAGCGGCACGGAAAACGCGGGAGAACGGTGCTAGCAGCCTGTTGAAAGAAATTGCAGGAGGCGACTCCCGTCGCCGATTTCAGCCAGGCTCTGTCTCAAAACATCAGCCGCGACGCGCTAGCGTCCGGTTTCATGGGGGAGAATATGTCGCAAAGCGAAGAACCGTGGGCTAGCGCCCGCCACTTACTTTGAGCGGCAAGGCGCTAGCCGCCGGTGAATTACTTTGAGCGGCAAGGCGCTAGCCGCCGGTGAACCATGTTACGTTTTCCCGTACAAAACCCGCGGCTAGCGCCTTGCGGCTCGCCCTATACGTCGCACAGCGCCACCGCTTCGGTTAGCCCGGCCAGTGCGTCGCGCGTCGGGATGAACTCTTGGCCGACGTAACCTTGGTAGCCGATCTCCAGCAGGGCCTTCATGATCGGCGGATAGCTGATCTCCTGGGTGTCGTCCAATTCAGCCCGGCCGGGATTGCCGGCGGTGTGGACGTGGCCGATGTAGTCTTTCAACTCGCGGATGCGGCGGATGTGGTCGCCGTCCATGATCTGTACGTGGTAGATGTCGAACAGCAGTTTCATCCGCGGCGAGCCAACCTGGCGAATGATGTCCATGCAGTAGTCGGTGTGATCGCCCTGATACCCGGGATGGCCCTTCATCGGGTGCGAGGCGTCGCGGGTGTTGAGCATCTCCAGGCAGATGGTGACTTTTTTCTTCTCCGCGTAGCCGATGATCTTCTTGAAACCCGCCACGCAGTTCTTGGCGCCCTCTTCCAGCGAAATCTCGCCGCTCTTGGGGTCATCGGCATCGCGCCATTTGTAGCCGTTGAAGGCGATCACGCTGGGGCAGCCGAAATCGGCACACTGGTCGATCGTCTTCTTGGTGACGCTAATCACCTGCTCGTGATACTTGGGGTTGTTAAAGCCCTTGACGAACGGCGGGCCCGGCATTCCGTTGCTGGCGATCGCGCAGGCCAGGTCGTATTTCTTCAGCGTCGGCCAATCCTTGGGGTCGATCAACTCAATGCTCGGGCAGCCAAGCTGCTTGGCAATCTGCGCCATCCGCTCCGGCTTCCAGTGTTTGGCAAAACACCAACTGACGATCGACTGTTTGATCCGCCCGTTGACGACGACCTTGCCGCCAGCCGCCACACGTCGTCGTCGGCGAATCTGGCCGTCGGCCGAATTGCCGGTGAGCGAAACGGCGGCGGCGCCGGCCGCCGCGGTTAAAGCAGCACGGCGACTGATGCGGGTGGAATCGGACGAGGCGGATTTTGGCGAATCGGACATGACGGATTCCTTGTGGGTTTGGGGCGCTGTTCTTGGACGTTGTGTCTGGACGGGGCCTTGAATCGTGCCCGCGCGTAATTTGGCGAACTCCAACTAACCTAATCGTCCGAAGCCGGCGAAGCAAGGACCACTTCAATACAGCGCCCAGGGCGGCGCTTGCTCGCTAATTCGCCGTTGGATTTCACGCTCCATGTCCCGCCGCAAACGAATACGCCCGAGCAGCGACGCCGCCTTCAATCGCTCGGCATATTCTGCCGTCACCGCGGCGCGCACCTGCGTCTCGGCGGCGGCACAGGCACGCGCGTGGCCGTCGGCGACAAAATGATTCGCGTGGGAATGTTTTGAGTTCGATGATTGCGACATTTGATTCGAAAGCCCGCTTGTGTAGTCGTCGGCGATGCATCAGCATGGCGCGTTCGTGTCTTGGTCTGTGCCATGCTGAAGCATAGCCTACCTCGCCGCGGCGTCAGCGACCGCGGACGGCACGAACCTCTTCAGCTATCCATGTCTTATCGACCGGACGAGGCGGGCGTCTTACGACGGGGCGACCGTCGGAAGTCTGACGACGCTGCACGTCATCGACCATCGCGTCGATATCAAAATCAAAACGCGAAGCGTAATCTTCCCGGTAACGTCGTATCTCGTCAACAATCGGATCATCGGGCATGGTTACGACTCCAAAAGCTCCTGCGGCGTACATATCGTCGGTGGCTCAAAACCGTGCCGTCGACAAACCGTCTCGATTCGTGGCCGCAGCACGGCATTGGCGATGTGCTTACAATTCCATGTTAACAAGTAATCCGCGCCGTTGACAGCGGCGACTGAAATATGAAGCGAGTCAACCTGCGCCTTCCCGGGCAAGGGCACCTCTCGCATTAGGCTCTTGGAGAGGGATCGAACATCGTCGGTAACGTCAAACACTGAGATATCTTGAATCAGGGCCAACCGCTCCTGGGCAGCATCGTCGTCGCCGGCCGCGCATTCGTCGAGGACAAAACGAGATACGAATAATTCAAACCGCTCGCGATGATCCGACCACCACCGCTGCGTCAATTGTTGGTTCGACGCAGTGACCAGATCTCGACTGACGCGGGCCGCGAGATACCCGATGATCGTGGTTTCGACGTAAACGGAAGGTTTCATGTCGCAAACTAACTCCGATTTTCGCACGCCGGCGGGGCTTTCCTTGAGGACTTCAAACGCCCATGCTACGATCCGCTCTCCAACGTGTTGACATGATAGCCCTAATGTGTGGCGATGAGACAGGGTGAGGCCACGGCGACCATTGTAATAGTTCTCTCTGGGTGAACCAACCGCTGCCAGGCCCTGTCTCAAAACACATCGGATTCGTGTTTCTCATCAGCCGCAGGGCGTTAGCCCACGGTTTTGTGCGACACATCGACCCACGCGGAACCGGACGCTAACGCGTCGCGGCTGATGTTTTGAGACAGAGCCCAGATGCCTCTCAAAGAGATCGTCCGACGAATCATGCTCAAAAAGCTCCTCAAACCGCTGCCCTGGGTTTTCTCCGGTTGGTTCATCGTTGCCCTGATCGTGCGCCTCTCGGTAAAGGACCGCCTGCCGATTCTGTCGATCGTCTACTACGCCTCGCCGGTTGTTCTGCTCGCCGTGCTGGCGGCCACCGCGGGCGTGGGCTGGATGGCCAAGCGGCGGCGGCGGCTCGCTGCGCTGTCGCTCGTCGCCGCGGGCGCGTGTCTTGTGTGGTGGTGGCAGGTGTCGTTTTTCGCTGCGCCCGACCGCAGCGATCCGGCCGACCTGCGGATTGTTTATTGGAACACGTGCCGCGACGTGTTGGGATGGGATGGAAAAATCGAAACCATCAAACGACACGACCCGCATCTGATCGCCCTGGCCGAAGTGAGCGACGACTGGGACATCTGGGAGGCGGCCTTTCCCGATTACACCGCGACCGACGCCGGCGGCGGCACGATGCTGCTGTGTAAGGGGAAGGGGACCATCACGCAGTCGACGCACGGACCGCTCGGCGAATTCGGCTATTACCGCAGGGCGCGCGTACAGATCGGGTCGACCGAATTGATCGTGCTGATGGTTGATGTCATCAGCGACCCGCGCTTGTCGCGTCGCGCGGCCATCGAACGAATCCTCGCGCTGGCCGAGGCCGACAGGTCAAAGCCGATGCTCATTCTAGGTGACTTCAACACGCCGGCCGATTCGGTCCATTTCGATCTGCTCCGCGATCGGCAGTTCAGCGGCGCCTTCGAATCGCACGGCCAAGGTTACGCCGCCACCTGGCCCGTTCCGATACCTGTCGTGCAGATCGATCATGTGTGGGCCAGTCGTCACGTCGAGATTACCCGGTGTCGTCACCTTTGGTCCAGCAAGTCCGATCACCGGCCGGTGCTGGTCAATATCCGCCGCTAGTTCTACAGCGCTAAGTCACCGGCGATGCTTAAGGATGGAAAGCGTTTCAGGATCGTTCGTTTACCTGGAAGCAGGGGACTAGGGGTTGGGGACTGGGGGCTAGGAAAGTGGGAAGCAAGGTTTCCCCAGTCCCCAGCCCCTAATCCCCAGCCCCCAAACACTTTGCGAGGCATCAAATTTCGCGACCTAACGCGGTAGTAATAGGCTCTGTCTCAAAACTCGATTGTGGGTGGCTGGTGGCTGAGCTTGCGAAGCCTAGGTCACGAGCAATTGCCACCCGCCCGCTCTCGTGTAACAATGATGCCGGCTGGCGGCTAGAAACGCGGCAATTGTTCTATTCTCATGTTCTATTCTCAGATCCCGCCCGGCAGGCGGGATCTACTTGGCCATGCTCAACCTTACATCTGATACCGACGCCCGCTGGCTCGTGCAGGTGGATGAGCACCTGGACGAGATGCTGATCGACCATGCCCACTGCGAAAAGAAGGCGGCCGGCACGGCGATGAACCTGATTTTCTATTATGTCGAGCAGGAGACGCTCTGCCGGGAGTTGATGGTCATCGTCAAGGAAGAGCTCGAACACTTCGCGATGGTGCTTGATCTCCTGCAGGAGCGGGGCGTGCCGTTTCGGCGCCTGCCGCCGAGCAGCTATGGCGGCCGGCTGCACGAACTGATCCGCAAGAACGAGCCTGGCCGAGCGGTCGACCGGCTATTGATCGGCAGCCTGATCGAAGCGAGAAGCTGCGAGCGGTTTTCGCTGTTAGCCCAGCACATTCGCCCCCGCGAGCCGGCCCTGGCCGATTTCTACGCCGGCCTGTTCGAGTCCGAAGCTCGTCATCACAGCACCTACGTCCGACTCGCCGCCCTCTTCGCCCCCGAAGAAACCGTCCACCAGCGCCTCGCCGAACTAGCCGACTCCGAAGCCGCCATCATCGCCCAGGGCGACGCATTACCGCGGATGCACAGTTAAGGCTTCGTAGATAGTTCCTGTTCGTTCCTCAGGCAATTCACTCGGCCCAGGCGGGATCTACTGACATCGCTTCAGCAGCGCCAGGAATTGCTCCTGCATCTTCGTTCCGCCGAGCTGCGGGTGGAGGACTTGCAGGAGCTTGATGATCTTGGCGGCTTGCCGTTTGTTGCCGAGGCGCTCGTTGGCCAGGGCTTGGAAATACTTGGCCCGAAACCAACGGGCGCTGGCCGGCTTGCTGCGGCGCTCGATGCTGTGCCATTTGGCGCGGGCCTGCTTGAGCCACTTTTCCTGCTCCTCCGACGAGACAAGCAATTGCGCCGACGAGACGAGGAACATCGCTTGATCCTCTTGAATGGCACCGTCGTTGGGAAAGTTCTGGGAGAGCTTCTGGTAGGCATCATGCGCCGCCTGGTGATGCCCGGCCGCGGCCTTCGCGGCGGCATCAATCTGCGAGGCCTGGCGTTGCTGTTGTTTGGTCAATTTCTCCCAGCGCGGGCCGAGTTGTTTGAGGGCGTCAAGTTGCAAGGCCGCGAGCTGACCGCGCACGTCGGCATCTGATCCGGTTGCGATCCGCGACAGCCCCGTCAACAAGTCGAGCAATTCCGCCGGGTTGCCGCTGGAGATTTTTTGCAGCGTCCGGTTCGCCTCCTCCCGCTTTCCTTGCCCCGCCAGTGAAAAAACCAACAGCGACTGCATTTTCGACTTCCATTCATCCGGCGCGCCGGGCGAACCGTCTAGCGCAGCGGTGAGCAGCGGCTCGGCTTGCCGGTAACCGCCGCCGATTTCATAAAGCCACAGGCCCGCGGCACTCAGCGCCGCCTGTCGGGCGGCCGGGCTCCATTGCTCCGGCAATCGACCGCTGGGACCGTAGATCACTTGCTCCTCAAAATACTTCACCGCCCGACGGGCCAGCGCCGGCCGACCAGCGGGCTTGGTCTCGGCGATCCACAGCCGATAACAGTCGGCCGTGTCGCCAACCGCCCGCGCGTAGCGAGGATGATCCGCCTTGAGAAACTTAAAGGCCTCGATCGCCCGCCGCCAATCTCGCTTTCTCGCCCGCATCCGCCCGAGGTGCCAATGAGCCTCCTCAGCCGTCGGCGAGTCGGACCAAGCCTGCAGGTGTTGGTCGATGAGCGCGGCGTATATCTTGAACTCGTCCTGGCCGCCGCTGCCCGCGATTTGGGCGGCCAGGTAAATCGCCTGCAAGTGAACTCTGGCCGCATCAGGGTGGGTTCGTAGCGACGTGGCCAGAGCGCGGAAGCGATTGCGGGCCTCGCTCAGATTTTGGCGCTGTTGCTCGATCGCGGCGGCCGCGCTGGCCAGACGGAATTGCTCGCCGGCGTTGCCCTCGACCTTTGCCTGACGCCAGGCACGATCGTAAGCGGCCACCGCCTGATCGAATTGTTTGCCGTGATAGAATCGCGCGGCCAGCTTGGCCAGCGAACGGGAGCTGCCGGTTCCGCTGCTACCAATCAGGCGGCCCAGAAGTGTGTCGGCCCGTCGTGTCCAATACGGGCCATGGCGAGATTCGATCCGGCGAATCTGCGCCTCGGCCCGCTGCTGCCATTGCTGCACGTCGTCTTTTCGGCCGGCCTTCTGCGCCGCGGACGCAGCGGCCAGATACGCTTCGATATGAGCGAAGTCTAATTCGGCCGACGATGGGCCATCGACCTGATGGCCCTTATTGACTCGGGTGATTGCTTGATCCAGCTCGCCCCGCGCCAGCAAGACGCGAATCCGCTCGGCCTGCAAGCGCAGCTTCACCCACGTCGGTGGCTGATCTTTGGCCAGCTTGGCCAGGTGCAAATTCGCCGTGGCGAGCTGTCCTTGCAATCGCAGGCAAACCATCTGATCGATGCGGGCACGCCAAACCAGGTCACTCGTGTCGGTCGACTCGGCGACCGGCCGGAGGCGTTCCAGGGCCTGATTCAGGGCGTTCGCCCGGTCGGCGGTGCCCGCCCGGTAACAGAACGCCTGATTCCGCAGCGCCCGGGCAAGCTGGTAGTTGATGTTGCGCTTTAGCGAGAGCAGTTCAAAACGGTCGAGCGCCCCCGCCGCCAGACGGTCGGCCCGCGGCTCACGTGTCGATTGCTCGCTGACAATGGCTTCGATTTCTTTCAATCGCACGATCGCCCGCAGCAATTGATCGCGGGCGGTCGCCAGCCGCTTGGCGCTATTGGGCAAGACCTCGGCTTCCTGGCGGGCCAACTCACCGCGGACAACCAGCGAAAGGGCGCCCTGGGTGTCGACCAGCAACAGCCGTGGATGATTGCGATGGGTGCGGGTGAACTGTTCGGTGACTTGCAGCGCCTGCTGCCAGAGCGGATCTCGCTTCGCCGGGTCGGGCGGAGAATGCACGGCATGTTGCGTGTAGCAGCGCGAAAGTTCGATGACCAGCTCGGCCCGCTGCAGCGGCGAGAGATCATCGCGCCGGAGTTGTCGCCGACAGTGGGACTCCGCCAGCGGAAACATGCCCCGGTGGCGCAGGCCGTCGAGGAAGCGGGCGTCGTCTGATTCGGCGGCGGCCGCGCTGCCACAAAGCGCTGCGGCCAGCAGCAGAAAAAAACCGGTCATATTGGATAAGAAACCGCGCAAGAATAACATCGCTTTTCGACGGACAGAAGAAGGCGAGCCCCAGGCGTTACCCTCCTTTATACTACATATTTCTATTTTGTCATCCGCGGATATACTGTATTATGTGTTGCAAGGTTATCAACGGCTCGTTTAACGGCAAGCCGCAGGCGCCTGTGTTTCTTGGCCAGGCGTCCATCCGAAACACAGTCGCCTGCGGCTTGCCGTTAAACAAAAACTACGCCATTTTCATCCGCGAACCGTATCAAGGAGCAATTCATGAAGTTTTACCTTGTTTTGACCTTACTCGGCAGTTCCCTCCTTCTTTTTTCCACTGGCTGCGATCAAGCTGGCGGAGAGGAGGAAAGAGACAATGCCGCCCCCGCCGCAGAAGAGGGTGGGCTTCACGGACAGCACGACGGCTGGTGGTGCGGCGTGCATGGCATCGTGGAGAAGGAATGCAGCATGTGCAACAAATCATTCGCCAAGGAGTGTCGCGAAAAAGACGACTGGTGCGAGATACACACCCGGGCCGCCTCGCAGTGTTTTAAGTGTAATCCCCAGTACGCCGAGAAATATGCCAAGCTGTTCAGAATACGTTTCGGCAAGGAACCGCCGCCGTGGAAGGAGTAAAGGGCGACTCAAAAACAACTTCGCCGACTCCTGGCGAGCGGCGGCCGTGAGGCCGCTGGTGATTCCGCCCTTGGTGTCGACGTCTCCCGTGTCGGTGTATTACCCCCGAGCTAACGCTCGCGGCCGCTTACTTTGGCCGCCGTTCAGGGTGAGCCGCAAGGCGCTAGCCGCGGGTTTTTGCGGGAAAACGCGGCGCAACTGGCCGCCGCCATCGCCTCGCTCAAGCAATTGGGCAGCGACGACGCGAAGTTTTTCGCCGGGCAGTTGGAATCGGTGGCGAAGCTTTTTGACTAGTTGGACAGCGCCACTTAGACTCCAGCTAGCATGGCGAAAGAGGGGGAAAACAGAAGCCTAACCTCCCGGATTCCTTACCCAAAAACACAAGACGATTACACGAGGCAAGCTCTTCTTTCCCTTTGCGTCCTTCGTGTTCTTCTGTTCAGATCCTTCTGTTCATGCAGACAGACCGTCGATCGAAGATGGAGTGATAGCGGATGTTTGAACAGAAGGTCACGAAGGCCGCAAAGTGAGTGGTGGGGGCATATAAGTCGTTTGTCCAATTCGTTGTAACTCGAAACAGATTCAGACCTTAACCGTGCTGTCACAGCTCCAAGTGGCGCTGTCCAATTAGAGACGGCAAACTATCCCATGTGGATCCCGGTGCTGAGGATGTCAATTGGCCGCGTTGTTTTCGGTTTGGATAATGGGCCCTTCGGGGCAAATGCTGCGAGTTCGGCCACCCGAACCACCTTTGGGGATTCTCTAAAATGACACGCACTTATCACTTGGAACGACGGCAACTGGTGCGCCGGCCGCTTGACGAGGTGTTTGGTTTCTTCTCGGACGCGGCCAATCTGGCGGCGCTGACGCCGGACTCGCTGCACTTTACGATCCTCACGCCGCTACCCATCGAGTTGGCGCCGGGAGCGAGAATCGAATACCGCTTGCGGCTGTTCGGCGTGCCATTTTTCTGGTGTACCGAAATCGAGACCTTCGAGCCGCTGCGGCGGTTCACCGACATCCAGGCCAAGGGCCCTTATCGCCGCTGGCATCATACGCACGAGTTCCGCGCGGTGGCCGAGGGCACCGAAGTGATCGACCGAGTCGAATACGAGATGCCGCTGGGATGGCTGGGACGCATCGCGCACTTCCTGTTCGTCCACCGCAACCTGCGGCGAATCTTCGACTTTCGCCGCGACACCATCGAACAACTACTGAGCAGCAACGACACCGTAGCGACCGCAATTCACTCCGGTAACGACACTAGCCCTGGCCGGGAGGCCGGAGTTCTCTAATACCACAGCGCTAAGAATCCGACGACGCTCAAGGATGGAAGGCGTATCAGGATCGGTCGTTTTCCTGGAAGCAGTCCCCAGTCCCCAAACATATTGCGCGGCATCGAATCTCACGACCCAGCGCTGTACTAATCTCCCCGGTTGCTTCCGTAGGAAAACCGGTGGCCCATGCCCACGAGATGTCTTTCCAGATAATGCCACGACACCCAACCCGCCAAGAGCGTAATTCCCAGCGCCAAGAGTGTCGGCAGAATTCCGTCGGCAAAGCTGGGCGTGCGGCCTCGCAAAACATGATGGACGATCCCCAACACAGGATAATGAAACAGATAGACGAAGAAGGAGACTTGACCCAAGAAACGCAGGGGCTTGAACGTCAGCACCCTGCTGAGCGTGGCGTTTTTTGAACACAGTGTCAAAATCAACACGCCAAGGTAAAAATACGCGATGACGCTGAAGCCGATGACCGACATCAGCACGCTACCCAAGCCGAATCCCTGCATCGCGAAGAACAACAACGCCGCGCCCAGCAGGATCACACAGATCCAGATGCTGCGCTGCGATTGGCGTACCTGCTCGCGAAATTGCGGTTGTCGAAACAACACGGCCGCGATCACGCCCAGCAGCAGCGCATCCATGCGGGCCGGCAGTAGACCAGAAACGTGCGATGCGGCGAACAGTTGGGGTCGCTTAGTCGCGTAAAGGTCGAGATCACGTGCGGATAACCCAAACACCATAAATCCAGCACCAAAACGATCACGAACAGATCGGGGTTTAGCAAGACGACCAGCCCGCTGACGAGCGCAAGCAGCGCGACGCCGCCGATCAACGTCAGGTCAAAACGTGCGTTACGCAGCCAACCACAACGGAGCACGGCGGGTTCGACAGTCGTTTCAGCGGTGGACATACTATGCCTCGCGTCTTTTCGACGAGTTATTGGACGATCTTGCCTCTTGACAACTGTAGGGCGCGACTGTAACCGACGACGGGCCGTCGGCCGCCCAGGGGGATCGCATGAAGCAACTCGACGTGTCGCGGCCTGAACCGATCTGGCCGCTACGATCGGGGCAAGCGTCACAATCGCGAAAATGGCGCTTTGAAGTGTCCCGTTATTCGGCGCGACCGATGGTCGCGGCTTTACAAACTGTCGGGCGAGATTGCCGCGCTGCGTGGGTGCCGCGCGCGTTGGGCTTGCCGCTTGCGCCAAATGTAAAACACGATCGCGGCCACTAGCAGGCTGGAGTACATCAAGGCGTATTGCACCGCGACGGAGAGCGTCGGCGCGTCGGCTCCGCGGGTCTGCCAGGCCAGGGCGAACGGAGTGCTGCCGGAGTCGCAGGTCACTTCGATGAAGTAGTCACCCGGGGCCGGATGATCGACAAACAGGTACTCCACGTTGTCGATCGGAGAAGCACTTTCTGCCACGAGCGTCTCTTCGCCGTCGCCGTCGACGTGAATGAGTCGCAGGTCGAGATTGGCCAACGGCGCCGGCACGACGATGGCCGGCCGAATGGGACCAATCACGCCGATGATTACCTTGCGATGCCACACCAGAGCGATCGTCAGGGCTTCGTTCTTGTGGCCTGGCGGGACGTGGAGGCGATAGCGGTGCGCTTTGCCTGCTTCAATCTCTTCGTATCCCCAGCCGGTCGACGGGGCCGCCTCCTCATCGCCCGGCCGGCGTCGCTCGGCAGTGAGAATCAGATGGCTGTTGTTGATGTTCAATTCTCCGGCCCCGCGGCGAAAGTCGAGCGGCTGGGCCACGTCGTCCGGCCAGGGCTCCTCGAACTCCTCCTCGTCGCGCGTCGCCCCGGCCAGCAACACGGCCTTAATCACCTCCGGCCGACCGGCCAGTGCGGCGTCGTCATGTCCGTCGGCCGTTTCTAGCAGCAGCGCGACGGCGCCGGTTACCTTGGCAGTCGCCGCGCTGGTCGTATGGGCCGGACAAACGATGTCGGGCTTGCAGCGGCCGGCAATTTCCATCTTGATGCTGGTTGGCCCAAGGCTCGACTCGCCGCTGCTGACGCCGACTGCGATGGCGTTGTAGGCGTGACCAAAGAGGTGCGGCAGCGTTGTGTCGCGCCCGTTATTGACGCCGACGACCATCACCAGGCCGTCGCGGTCGATGAGGAAGTCGGCACGCCGCAAATACTCGGCGGCGATTTGCTCGCCCGTGAGGCCCGTTTTCTTGTCACCCGGCAGCTTCGCCGAAATCCAACTATGGTTCATCACCCGGGCCGCGATTTTTTCCGGCGGCTGCCGATGAAATCCGCGAAGCGGTCCGGGCAGGAGCCAATGTTTTGACAGGTAAGCGTCGATCTCCTGAACGCCAGGGGCGATGCCCCCCTGGCCGCAGATGAGCCTGGCCATGCCCGTGGCATGCCCCGAGGTTGCCCGAGGTGGATGGGTCTGACCGCTCACGTCGTTGATCGTTTTGCCTTGCAGGCCGGCGCGCGTCGTGTCGGGAACGTAATGGACGGGCACGTTCTCATCGCCCTCTTTCCCAGCTTCGACGGCCTGGGTCTCGGCAGCATTGGCTTCGACGAGTGCCAGCCGGACTCCTTTACCGGTCGGAGTTTGATAGGCGCCCAAGCGACGGCGCAGCGACTCCAGACCGAGGTCGTCGTCGGTGTCCTCAAAATAAGGCAGATCGCAGCCGGCCAGAGCCGCCAGCACCGCCAGCAAAGTCGCAATGAGAAGTCGCTGCGCGATAGCACGTTCCTTTCGTCAGTTCTGGGCAGAGAGTTTTGTGAGGATAGCGTGTGTGTCAATCGAGAGTTGCGATGAAAGCCGGCGTCTGCGGATTGTTGGGTACTGGGTACTGGGTACTGAGTACGGAGTACGGAGTACACGGGAGACCGGAAGCACGGTTTCACCAGTCTCCAGTCTCCAGTCTCCAGTCTCCAGTCTCCAGTCTCCAGTCTCCAGTCTCCAGTCTCCAGTCTCCAGTCTCCAGTCTCCAGTCACCAGTCACCAGTCACCAGTCTCCAGTCTCCAGTCCCCAATCCCCAATCCCCAATCCCCAATCCCCAATCCCCAATCCCCCTAGCCGATTCCGCGAGGAA
>JADFKK010000126.1 GCA_022564995.1 Planctomycetota bacterium
GCACGCGAACCAACGGAACGATGCTCGCGGGCGTGGTCGCCATCAACATGCGGATCGTCTCGATCGACCAACCGGTGTGTTCCATGTCGAACAATACAAATTCCGCCCCCGCCTCGGCGGCGATGCGAGCGATGCCGGTCGTATTGAACTCAAAGACAAACGTGCCCCAGGTGGGCTGGCCGGAGCGGAGTTTTGCTTTGACAGGATTTTCGCGCATGGGGTTCTCGAATGAGGCGATGACTTAGGAATTACTTCTGCGACACGCAAACTCCGGCGAGCGTCGGCCGCAGCCAGGGTGAGCCGCAAGGCGCTAGCCGCGGGTTTTGTGTGGGGAAACGTAACATGGATTTACCGGCGGCTAGCGCCTTGCCGCAGCCCGGGTGAGCCGCAAGGCGCTAGCCGCGGGTTTTGTGTGGGGAAACGTAACATGGATTTACCGGCGGCTAGCGCCTTGCCGCTCAAAGTAAGTGCCAGTGGGCTAACGCCCGCGGCTCGTCTATGAGCGATCAGGGTTTCTTCACTTCAATCCGATACAACGCTTTGTCGGTCCTCAGCAGCAAGGCCCCGTCGACGACGGCGGCCGAGGCCATTTGTCGGCCGTCGAGGGTGTTGGTGGCCAACACCTTCAAGCGATCGCCGGGAGCGATCACGGTGGTCTTGCCGTCTTGGCTGTGCAGGAAGATTTTGCCATCGGCGAAAGTTGGCGAGGCCGAATACTTGCCGGAGATTCGCTCCTGCCAGATCTGCGCGCCGGTCTTGGCATTCAAACAGGTGGCCACGCCGCCGTCGCTGATCAGGTAAATCCGCCCGTCAACCAACAGCGGCGAAGGCCGATTCGGCACCTGGCGCGTCGCTCGCCAGGCGATGTACGGCTGGCGGCTCTCGCCCTCGAAGCGGATCGCCAGAAGCTGCGACTTCATGTAGCTGGTACACATGTAGATCGTATCGTCGCTCACCACGGGACGCGGCACGATCGAAAAACCGAGAAAGCCGTATTTAAGCTTCCACAATTCCTTGCCGCTGGCCGGGTCGTAGGAATACAGCCAATCCGACCCCGGCGAGATCAGTTGATCGCGGCCGTTGAGCTTCGCCACCAAAGGCGTGCTATACGATTTCTTGAGCTGCGCGTTGGCATTCATCCGGCCGCTGCGCTTGGTCTTCCAGGCCAGCTTGCCGGTCGTCGTGTCGAGCGCGGCCACATACTGCACGTCGCTGCCGTCGCAGTGGAAGATCAACCGGTTTTTCCACAACACGGGCGAGCTGCCCGGTCCGTTTTCGTGCATCAGCTTCGTCTCGCGATTCGTCCACAGCACCTTGGCCGTGCGGGTATCGACGCACACGGTGCCATAGGTGCCGAAGTGACAATACAGCCGGTCGCCCGAGAGCACGGGCGTCGGCGAGGCGTAGCTATTGAGCGCGTGAATCCATTGCGGGTTTTTCTGGTGGAGAACTTCGACGTCGTGCAGCAGCTTGCCGGTCTTCAGGTCGACGCAGACCGCCCGCAAGCTCACTTCGGCGGCGACGTTGAGCGGCTGGCTGCCGGTGTTGCTTTTGAGCCGCTCTTTAATTTCCTCCTTAGTCGCCGGGCGATCGATGGCGGTGGTCATCCAGACCTTGCCCTTGGCCACCACCGGCGACGACCAGCCGCGCCCCGGCACGGCCGCCCGCCAAGTGACGTTCTTAGATTCACTCCACTCCGTCGGCAGCCCGCTGGCCGCAGCGATTCCCTGCCCGCCGGGTCCGCGCCACTGCGGCCAGCTATCGTCGGCTTGGGCAGCGAGTTGTGGGATTGCCAGAACAAGGAAGGCAAGAACGGCGGGATAACAGAGGCGGGTGGCGTTCACGGGGGAGAGTCCTTTGATTGAGATCACGGTTGTCGACCAGCGCGCGAAATGTGGCGTCGTCGGAACATTAGCCCACGTCATACGGTAACGGTCGACTAGCGCTCAAGCAAGTGCAGACGTTGTGCCACAAGTATCGTGGCACAGGCGTCTCGCCTGTGAACCACCGGCGGGACGCCGGTGCCACGACTGGTGCCACGTCGAATTTGTCCCTGCCGGTGGATTGACCGGCGGTCCACCGTAATTGTACCATCGCGGTAGGAGCTGTCCCGAATGACGATCCGCCGCGGTTGTTTTTTGAGTTTCAAAAATGCGCACGCTAGAAAAACCACCCGTTTGGCGCCGCGTGGGCCGCGCCGGGGTGAATCTGCTCTTCCCGCCGCAGTGTGCGTTCTGTCAGACGGAAATTACGGAGGTGGGCGACGGTCCGCTGCTCTGCGAAAGCTGCTTGTTACACTTCGCGCCGGACGTGCGGCCCCGCTGCCGGCACTGCGGCCAGCTTGTGCCCGAGGGCTTCGAGACGGAAGAATCGTGCAACGGATGTCGCGGTCGTCGTTTGAAGTTCGATTCAGTTACGACGCTGGGCGCTTATCAGGGCGAGCTGCGCAGGGCGGTGTTGCGAATGAAACGCGCTGCGTTCGACCCGCTGGCCATGGCGTTGGGTGACTTGCTAGCCGATCGGTTGGCCGGGCCGCAAGCGGCTTTGCAGCCCGACCTCATCGTGCCGGTGCCGATGTTTCGGTTCCGTCGAATGCGGCGCGGCACCAACAGCCCCGAGATGCTTGCCAGTCAGCTTTCCGCCCGCCTGTCGCTGCCGACCCGCCGCCTGCTGCGCCGCACCCGCCACACGCAGCCGCAGGCCGGATTGTCCGCTCCCCAACGACGAAAGAATGTCCGCGGGGCGTTTCGATTGCGAAGGGGCCGGCGGCTCGACGGCGCGCGCGTGCTGCTGGTCGACGACGTGCTGTCGACCGGGGCCACGTGTAGCGAAGCGGCCCGCGCGCTGCGCGACGGCGGGGCGGCGCGCGTCGACGTTGTGGTCGTAGCACGGGCGGTCGGGGGGCTGACCGGCGCGGGTGTCGGTGGCGTATAATGCCAAGTTGTAAAGCCGCGACCATTGGTCGCGCAGGCGGAGAGTTTAGATCGATTACGAATGACGACGCGCGAAAAAATTCGACTCGGCACGAGAGCCAGCGCTTTGGCCCGTTGGCAGGCCGACTTTGTTGCCGGCGAGTTGCGCGCTGCGGGTGTCGACGTCGAAATCATACCGATCAGCACCGCGGGCGATCGCCAACCGACCGGGCCCATCGGCCAGATCGGCGCCCCGGGTGTTTTCACCAAGGAGATTCAACGGGCGCTATTGGAACGGCGCATCGATCTGGCCGTGCATAGCCTGAAGGACTTGCCGACCGATCCGGTTGACGGTCTCATGCTAGCCGCTGTGCCGAAGCGCGGGCCGGTCGGCGATGCGCTCGTCAGCCGCCAGGGTTACTTGTTCGGCGAATTGCCCGAGGGCTCGCTAATCGGCACCGGCAGCTTGCGGCGTCGGGCTCAGTTGCTCAGCGCCCGTCCGTCGCTCAAGATTCGCGACATCCGCGGCAACGTCGATACGCGGCTGGCCAAGTTGGCGGCGGGCCAGTACGACGCGATTGTGCTGGCCGAAGCGGGGTTGATGCGGCTGGGGCTGGCGGGCAAGATCACCGAAGTGTTGCCGAGCAAGATCATGCTGCCGGCAGTCGGCCAAGGGGCATTGGGGCTGGAGACCCGCAGCGACGACGATGGCACGCACGAGGCGCTGCGAGAAATCAATCATCGCGAAAGTCATCAGGCCGTGCTGGCAGAGCGAGCGATGCTAGCGATGCTCCGCGGCGGCTGCATGGCTCCGGTGGCTGGCTGGGCCCACTTTGAAGACGATAACAACGAGCTGCACCTGCACGCCGTCGTGTTGAGCGCCGATGGCGGCGAGCGGATCGACCTCTCACTCTCGGGCGATCCCGGCGACCCGGCCCGCCTGGGCGAAGCGGTTGCCGAAGAGCTGCTGGCCGCCGGCGCCGGCGAGCTGATCGAAGCGGCGCGTTCCCCATAAAGCCGCGACCGTTGGTCGCGTCGCGATCCGTGGCACCGGCGTCCCGCCGGTGGTCCACAGGCGAGACGCCTGTGCCACAGTGTTTCTATGGCCGAATCTGCGCATCGGTTCGGCAGAATGTGCGCCACCGAATAGCTGCTCGACCGCTAGCACGATGCACCGCGCTACGAGTTTTTCACCGTGAAGCCGCCCGCGGCAAGGCATTTGTTGCGATTCGCAAGAAAACTTCATCGCGCGGCTCACTTCTGGCACGCCGGTTGCTTAACACAGGTGCGACGAAGAGTCATTACATCGCAGGGGGACATCGATTCGGTTTTCAATTAAGCGAACCAATCATGTCAGAATACGGTCTTTTCATCGCCGCCGAGGGCGCGCAGTTGCAGCAGCGCCGCCTCGAAGTGCTCACGAACAACTTGGCCAACGTCGAGACGCCCGGTTTCAAACGCCAACTGGCCGTCTTTCAGGCCCGGCTGGCCGAACAGACCCAGCGCGGGCTCGACTATCCCGGCTCGCAATCGATCAACGACCTGAGCGGCGGGGTGATTCAGCACTCAATCGTGACCGACTTCTCTTCCGGTCCGATGCAATCGACCGATATTCCCACCGACCTGGCCATCGGCGGCGACGGATTCTTCGTCATCGAAAAAGACGGCCAGCAGCTACTCACCCGCGCCGGTAATTTTCACTTGAACAACGAGAACAGGTTGGTAACCGAGCAGGGATATAACGTGCTCGACCACGATTTCTCGGAGGTCACTATCGATCCGGCAGCCGGTCCACAAGAACTGGCGAGGCTGGCCAATCGGGTGGCGGTTGTTCTGCCGGAGGCGCTGGGCGATCTGAAATCAGTCGGCGAAAACCTGTTCCGCGCGGCGGGAGCAACGGCGCCGGTCGAGGCGGTCGATCGTCGTGTGCTGTCGGGATTCGTCGAGAAGTCGGGAGTCAACCCGACGCTGGAGATGATGGAACTGATCGAAACGTCGCGGATGTTCGAGGCCAACATTAGGCTCATCCAACAACAAGACGGCCTCATCGGAACGCTATTGAATCGCGTGCTGCGAGCGTAGGGTGGGCAGTGTCCACCGCGAGAGTCAAGAAACACGAAGCACGAAATCCGAAATCCTAAACAAATTCAAATATCGAAATCCAAATGCCCACCCTACATTCAAGGACGAAACCATGAGTGTCCAAACGCTTTACACGGCCGCGACCGGGATGCAGGCGCTCGAGACCAAGCTCGAGGTGATCGCCAATAATCTGGCCAATGTGAACACGACGGCCTTCAAGGCTGATCGGGCGAATTTCGAGGATCTGATCTACGTCGACTCCGTCCCGGCCGGAGCCCAAGACTCGATCGGCAATTTGGCCGCAACGGGTATTTCCGTCGGCTTGGGGAGCCGGGTCTCAAGTGTCCAATCGAACTTCACTCAGGGCCCGCTCAAGACCACCGATCAGCAATTCGACATCGCGATTACCGGCAACGGATTCTTTCAAATTGCCGACGCCGACGCGCGAGGCGGTATTCTTTATACACGTGCCGGAAATTTCTCTAAAAACGCTCTAGGCCAACTGGTCCTCGGCTCGGCACGGACCGGCCGCTTGGTCGAGCCGCAGATCACCATTCCTGACGACGCAACGAACGTCACCATTAGCAACGACGGCCTCGTGACGATCACGTTAGGTGATGGCTCCGTTAGGACCGACGGTCCACTTCAGTTGGCAACTTTCGTCAACCCCAGAGGTCTACAAAAGCTCGGCGACAATTTGTACGCGGAAACAGACGCATCCGGCATTCCGATTGTCGGCGACCCCGGCTCGTTGGGCTTCGGCCAGGTCCAGCAGGGCATGCTGGAAGCGTCCAACGTCGAGCCGGTTCGCGAGATGATCGACTTGATTACCACGCAGCGGGGATTTGAGCTAACCAGCCAGGCCGTGAAAGCCGGCGACGAAATCATGCAGCTCGTCAACAACCTCAGCCGATCGTAGAGCAAAAACCCTAAATCCTAAGCACGAAATCCTAAACAAATCAGAATGCTCCAATGACGAAAACTCGTAGCGTTCGACCCACTCTCAGTCGCGATGATCTTCTGAAATTCGGATTTGGGATTTGTTTAGGATTTCGTGCTTAGGATTTCGTGTTTCTACGTTCAAGAAAGAACACCGCATGACACACACGCCACACTTCACGCGCTACGCCCTGCTCGTCACCGCCGTCTGTCTTTGCGCCGGCACCGCTCAGGCGGCCGAGATCCATCTTCGTCGAACGGCTCAGCCGGCTGGCAAATCAGTTCGGCTGGGTGACGTGGCCATGGTTTATCGCACCGACGCCGAGCAGGCCAAGACGCTGCGGGCGATCGAATTGTTTCGAGCACCGCGCCGCGGAGCAAGCCGCACCTGGAGCATTCGCGACGTTCAAAACGCGCTGGCTCGCCGCGGCGTGAATCTTACCGCCCATCGATTCTCCGGATCGAGCCAGGTGGTCGTCGGCACGCCGCGCGCGGGGACCGTTGCGACGCAATCTGCCGCTAGCGGCGATCGCACTTCCGATCGGCAGCCGCCAAACGAGCCGATGGTTGTGGTCGCCACCCGCGCGCTCGAACGGGGAATGCTGCTCACGCAGTTCGACGTTCGCCAGGTTTCCGCCTCGTCGCTGACCGCCCGGGTGTCGCGACAGAAAGCCCTGCGCAGCGTCGAGATGGTGGTCGGAATGGAAGTCACGAGAAACCTTCGCCAGGGCAGCGTGCTAACGGAAAACGTCGTTCGTCGGCCGATTCTGGTGCGGCGTGGCAAGCCGGTTCAGGTCACCGTTTACAGCGGCGGAATTTACATAAGAACGCGTGCCGTGGCCGAGAGCGATGGTGCCCTGGGCGACTTGATTAGCTGCCGCTCGACGCTCGACCGCAAGAAGCGTTTCTTCGTTCGCGTTACAGGTCGCGAGGAAGTCACCGTTTTCGCCCGTAGCGCCTCGGCGCGATAGACACCAGCGCGATAGAACATCAATCATCATTTTATTCAGGAGCGATTCGATGACACTGGCCTGTTTTCAATCTGTTGGTCGAATGACCGCCGTCGTTTTGCTGCTGGCCGGCGGTTCGTCGGCTGCCTTCGCACAGAGGACGAGTTTGTTTCATCAAGATTTACCCAGCCAGGGGCGTCGGGTGCTGACATTGACGAATAGTTCGTACATATTCCAGCCCCCGCCGCAGCTGAAGGAATTGCGGAAGCACGACATCATCACGGTGCTGGTCGACGAAAAATCGCAGGTGATCAGCGAGGACGAGTTCGAGCGCAAGAAGATCGCCAGCATCAAGGCCGTGCTGACCGATTGGGTATCGCTGTCGAAATTGTTCCTCAAACCGGCGGCTCAGTCCGACGGCGATCCGACCGTCGCCGGATCAACCAACAGCAGGTACAAGGCCGAAAGCGACCTGGAACGCCGCGACGGCATGAAGTTTTTCATCGCGGCCGAAATTGTCGATATCCGCCGCAACGGCACCCTCGTGCTCGAGGCCCATCGCACGATTCGTAACAACGACGAAGTCTGGGAGTTTTCGCTGACCGGCATTATTCGCAAGGAAGACGTGAAGCCTAACAACACGGTGTTGAGCCAGAACATCGTCGAGCTGCACATTTATAAGCGAGAACGCGGGCACGTCCGCGACGCCACGAAGCGCCACTGGGGAACGAAACTGTTGGACATGTTTAAGCCGTTTTAGTGCATTGTCAAAGCCAAATATTCGGGTGCTCGCAATCAGCCACGGGGCGTTAGCCCCCGGTTATCGTCGCACCAACCGGGGGCTAACGCCCCGCGGCTTAACTTACAACATTGACAAAACACTAGGTGGAACGAGGGACGAAGGCGGGGATTGGGGGGCGGACTTGGTTATCCAACAAAAGGATTTAACGACGATGCGACGAATCTCGAACATGCTGCCGTTGCTTACCATCGGCGTGACTCTGGCGCTTTGCTTCAGCACGACAAAAGTCACGCGCGGCGACGCGCTGATTAAGGAACTGGTGCGCGTCAAGGGTCAGGAAAGAACCACGCTGCGCGGCCTGGGGCTTGTCGTGGGACTCAACGGAACGGGCGACAGCGGAGAGTATCTGCCGATGGCCCGCAGCCTGGCGATGTCGTTCCAACTGATGGGCTCCCCGATCGCTCCGGGCGTGACGCAGGGGCCCAAGTCGGCGCTGGAGTTGAAAGACACCAAGAACGTCGCGCTGGTGTGGGTCACGGCCACGGTGCCTGCCAGCGGAGCACGGCAGGGCGATGAGATCGATTGCTGGGTCGTCTCTTGCGGCAATGCCAAGAGCCTGGAGGGCGGTCGCCTGTTTTCCGCGGCCATGCAGGGCCCGAATCCGGAAAGCGACCGTGTCTACGGATTCTCGGCGGGCAATGTTTCGATCGAGGATAAGAAGCTGCCGCTGAGCGGCAAGATCTCGGCTGGCTGCCGGCTGGAGGAAGATTTCATTTCCGCGTTCATGAAAGACGGCAAGGTCACGCTTGTTCTTAACGAACACAAACGCGATTTTCAGGTTGCCCAGAACATTGCCTCGCTGATCAACGCCGCGCTTAAGTCGGGCGGATCGGACAATCTCACGGCCCGTGCCATCGACGCGGCCAACATCGAGGCCACCGTTCCCAAGGTTTATCTCGACGATCCGGCCGAGTTTGTCGCCCTGCTGTTGAGCCAGCGCGTGCCCGAACAAGATCTGCGCACCGAGGCCCGCGTGGTCATCAACAAGAAGGCAGGAATCGTGGTGATCAGCGGCGACGTGGAGATCGGCTCGGTGATCATCACGCACAAGAACATTCAAATCGACACCGGCACCACCGCGGAACGAAACCTGGCCATCGACGGCGCGGGCAACCGCTCGAAGCGTTTCTTGCCCATCGACCCGAGCGATAACTTTCAGTCGAATCAACCTCCCGAGGGCGCCTCGCTTCAGCAGGTTCAATCGATCAAGCTGCGTTCGCTGACCGAGGCGCTCAACGCAATCCAAGTTCCCGCAGCCGACATCATCGCCATCATCGAAGAAATTGACAAGGCGGGCAAGCTGCACGCCAAGCTGATCGTGCGGTAAGGCCGCCGGGCGGCGGGTAAGGAAACTTGCCGCACGTTAGATACCAGGAGAACGAACATGGGACCGAGCAGCATTTCAACCCACTTCGCAGCGGCGCAAAACCTTGACCTGATGGCTGCCCGTTCAATTGGCTCACCGCCGAAGGAGGCGAACAGCCGTGTGGAGAATTCCGAGGAGCGGAAGCTATTCGATCAGTACATCGCCGGCAACTTTTTCAAGCAGATGCTCAGCGCGATGCGCAAGACCGTGGACAAGCCGGCCTATTTTCACGGCGGGAAGATGGAAGAGATGATTCAGGAACAATTTCTCGACCCGGCCCTGGCCGAAAACCTGGCCAAGTCGAGCGCCGCGTCGTTTACCGATCCGATGTATCAGCTTTACAAGCAGGATTGGGATTGAGGGTGAGGCGTGAGGCTTGAGGCGTGAGGAAAAGCAAGAAGTCGCCATTACTCAGTACTCAGTACTCAGTACTCAGTACTCAGTACTCAGTACTCAGTACTCAGTACTCAGTACTCAGTACTCAGTACTCAGTACTCAGTACTCAGTACTCAGTACTCAGTACTCAGTACTCAGTCCCCAGTCCCCAGTCCCCAGTCCCCACATCCCACACCCCACACCCCACACCCCAGCGCGACCACTGGTCGCGGCTTTACATATCCTACATCCCACATCCCAACACTGACTCATGGATAACCAATCAACCTCGACTGGCTGGGAAGCCGAACTGGCCAATTTGCTGAGCGAATTGTCCGATGTCCAAGACGACTTGCTCGACGTGCTGGCCGAAAAACGACGGCTGATGGTTGCCAGCGACGGCGCCGGAATGTCGGCCCTCGAGCAGCGCGAACAGAGCGTGGCAGCTCGCCTGCAGCAATGCGTGCAGCGACGCGAGACGTTGCTGCGCCGCGCCGATCAACAAGGATTGCCCAGCGGCAGCATTCGCGCACTAGCCGAGGCGATTCCGGCGGACGCAAGCTCGGGCGATGGGGAAGGTGACGAAGCGCAAGCGATCGAAGAGAAAAGGGCAACGCTGGGAAAACAGGCGAAGGCCGCCTCGCTCCGCGCGCGCCTATTGCAACACGAAAGCCTGACCAACTGGGTGCTGGCACAACGAACCCTGCTGCATCTCTCTCAGATACTGGAGATTGTCGCCACCGGCGGAGTGGAAAAGCCGACATATGCAAAAGGCCCGACCATCGCTACAACCGGCGCCGCTACGGGCGCTATCGTAGATCGGGCCGCCTAGAGAACACCGGCAGTTTCGCGAGAATGCGCAAGGTAAGTCGCTATGTCGCTGATCAGTTCAATCCAGATGTCCGCCAATACGCTGAAGGCGCAGCAGATCGGCCTGCAGGTTGTCGGGCAGAACATCGCCAACGCCAACACCCCCGGCTACATTCGCGAGGAGGTGATCTTCAAGCCTGCGCCGACACAGCGCGTCGGCGGGCTGCTCTTGGGATTGGGCGTGCAGGTTCAGGCCGTCATCCAGAAGATCGACAAGTTTCTGGAAGAGCGGCTGCGCGGCGCGACCAGCGACCGCCGCAGCGCCGAAATTCAACAGGAAACCTATCTGCAACTCGAAGGCACCGTCGGAGAGCTGACCGACACCGACCTGAGCACGGGCCTGTCGAAGTTTTCGGCCACAATTCAGGACGTGCTTTCGCAGCCGGAGAGCATCGCGGCGAGGAATCTGGCCGTGCTCCAAGGCGAAACGCTCGCCCAAGACGTGTCGCGCCTCTCCCAACGCGTCACTTCGCTGCGCAAAGACATCAACCAGCGGATCGCAAACAGCGCGCAGGACATCAACCGTCTCGTCGAAGAAATCCGCACACTGAACATTCAGATCGCCAATACCGAAGGCGGCGATGCCTCGCCCAGCGATGCAGTCGGATTGCGCGATCAGCGCCAACTATCACTGACCAATCTGGCCAAGCTGATCAACATCGACGTCAAGGAGCAACTCAGCGGCGGCGTGAATGTTTTCGTCGGCGGAGATTTTCTTGTCCTCGAAGGCGTCTCCAGGGAAGTTGAGGCCAGCCTTTCAAGCGATCGCGGGCTAACGATCGCCACGATTCAACTCAAGATCACCGATTCGCCGCTAGCGATTTCCTCTGGCGAGGTGGCCGGCCTGGTCGCGGGCCGCGACAACATCCTGGGTGGGTTTCTCGACGAACTCGACGATTTCGCCCGCACGCTGACGTTTGAATTCAACAAGATATTCTCCTCCGGCCAGGGCCTGAGTGGTTACCAGACGTCGACCAGCGCGTTTGCCGTATCGAGCGCCAGCGGGGCGCTCGATTCGGTGAACCTGCCGTTCACTCCGATCAACGGGTCGTTTCAAGTCAAGATTCTCAACAAGCAAACCGGCACGACGCAAACCACGGACTTCTTCGTTAAGCTGAACGGGCTGAGCGATGACACGACCCTGACCGATCTGGCGACGCAGCTCAATTCGCTCAGCGCGCTGTCGGCGAGCGTCTCTTCGGCGGGCAACCTGACGATCACGAGCAATTCGCCGGAACAAGATTTTTCGTTCGCCAACGACACCAGCGGCCTGTTGGCGGCTCTCGGCATCAACTCGTTTTTTACCGGAACCGCGGCAGCCGACATGGCCGTCTCGTCGATATTTCGCGACGACCCGGGAAAGTTTGCCACCAGCGACGAGGGAATCGGCACGGGTACGGGCAACGCCATCAACATGGTCAACTTGCTCGACGGCGATACGAAGACGGCCGGCGGCGAGACGATTACGGGCCGTTACGAGCGGCTCGTCGGCGAGGTGACCCAGGGCTCGACGGTCGCGACGGCTGTGTCTAACGGCGCCGAAGTTTTCGAAAGCACGCTGCTGGGACAGAAACTCGGCGTCAGCGGGGTCAGCATTGATGAAGAAATTGTCAAGATGATGGCGTTCCAGCGAACCTATCAGGCGGCGGCGCGTTACATCGGAGTGATCTCCGACTTGCTGGACATCTTGGTGAACTTGTAGTGTGCATGGAGTTCGGCGCTGGGATGTCGCCATTGGCGCGACCGCTGGTCGCCGCTTTACAATAACTGAAGTTCTTCTTTTACGACTTTCGCGATGCCACGAATCGTACCGGTACCGACGACGCGCGTTAGCGATATCCTGGCCAGTCAACGACTGCTGCAGCAGTTGCAGACCGACCAGCGAGATCTGTTCATGCTGCAAAACTCGATCAGTTCGGGCCGGCGCATCGCACTGCCGAGCGAAGACGCCCCGGCCGCGCGGCGCGCGATCAGCATTCAGCGATTGCTCGAGCGAAAAGAGCAGGTGCAAACGAACTTCATCACGAATCAATCGTACCTGTCGGCCACCGATAACTCGCTGGCCGGAGTTTCCAGCCAGCTCGCCGACATGCGCGGGCTGGCGCTCTCGGTGGTCGGCACCACGACCACCGATACCCAGCGCCAAGCGGCCGTCAAACAAATCGACGAGGCCTTGCGCGGGTTGAGCGACGTCGGCAACCAAAAGTTTCGCGGGCGTTACCTGTTCACGGGAACCCAAACGACCGTTCAGCCCTTCGAGTTCGACGGCACGTTCATCCGCTACAACGGCAACGAAAAGGACATTAAGGCGTTTGCCGACGTCGACCTGATTACCGAAACCAACGTCAACGGGAACGAAGTGTTCGGAGCGATTTCGGCCGCGGTGCGGGGAACGGCCGACTTGAATCCGATTCTGACCGCCAATACACGGCTCGCCGATCTGCTCGGGGGAAAAGGCGTCAGCGAAGGCAGTATCCTGATTTCCGACGGCACGGCCAGCGTGACCATCGACATCAGCTCGGCCGAAACCATCGGAGATCTGGCCGGATTGATCGAACGCAACCCGCCCGCCGGCAACACGATGACCGTCTCGATCACCGGCAACGGGCTGAGCTTGCAACTGGGCAGCGGGAACCTCACGGTTTTGGAGATCGGCGGCGGGATCACGGCCGATCAACTCGGCATCTTGAAGGAAGTCAGCGGTTCCACCAGTTTTGTCGTCGGCACCGACCTCGATCCGCAGCTCAAACTGACCACCTCGACCTTAGACATTCTCGGAGTGCGAGCCGAAGCACGCTACGTTTCGACCGGGCTCAACAACGACTTCTTCATCGAGGCCGACACTCGAGGGGCGGCCTTCAACGCGATCGACATTACCTTTGTCGATAACCCCGGAATCACGGCCGGCAGTGAAACGGTCGTCTAT
This sequence comes from Planctomycetota bacterium, assembly GCA_022564995.1. Classification (GTDB taxonomy): domain Bacteria; phylum Planctomycetota; class Planctomycetia; order Pirellulales; family JADFKK01; genus JADFKK01. The sequence continues at coordinate 13,223 of JADFKK010000126.1, forward strand.
AACTCGGGGGCCAAGACGCTGGTCATCGACATCGACTCGGGTAACACGACAGCCAACGACATTATCAATTTGTTCAATACCGACGCGGGTGTGAAAGACCTGTTTACCGCTCGGATCGATCCGCGCGACACGACGCTCGCAACGGCGGCCGGCACGGGCGTGATACAAACCAATCCACCAGGACCGGCCCTCAGCACCGCGGGCGGCGCCGGCATCGAGTTCGACCAAACCGGCTTGCAAATTATCAACGGAGGAGAGACCTTCAACGTCAGCTTTACAACGGCCAACACGGTTGAGGATCTACTGAATATCCTCAACGCCTCCGACGCCAACGTGTTGGCCGAGATCAACTCGGCCGGGACCGGCATCGATCTGCGCTCGCGCCTGAGCGGCACCGATTTCTCGGTCGGCGAAAACGGCGGCACCACCGCGACCGATCTTGGCGTCCGATCGTTTCGCACCGACACACGGCTCGTCGATCTCAATCACGGCTTCGGGGTCCATACCTACGACGATTTGAACAACACGGGCAATGCGATAGATTTTGTCATCCATCGTAAAGACGGCAACAACATCGACATCGACGTCACGGGGGCGACCACCGTTCAAGATGTTCTTGACCGCATCAACAACCACGCGAACAACGCCGACAATCTTGTGGTCGCGCGGCTGGCTGCCATCGGCAACGGCATCGAGTTGGTCACGACCGACATGTCGTCAAACGCGAGTTTTTCGGTCGAACGAGTCAACGCCAGCATGGCAGCGGTCGACCTGGGGCTGATCCCCGTCGGCAACAACCTCAGCGCTCCGCCCGTGGTAACCGGCGTAGAAACGATCACCGGCCGCGACGTCAATCCCCAGGAAGTTGCGGGGGTTTTTACGGCCCTGATCAGGCTAAGGCAGGCGCTGGTGGTAAACGATCCACTGCAAATCAGCCGGGCCATCGAAATGCTCGATAATTCGCGAGACCAAGTGAACTTCGCCATCGCCGAAGTCGGTGCCCGCCAACAACGGCTCGACGTGCTGCGTTTGCGCCTGGACACCGACGAAGTGGAGCTCAAAAGCACGCTGTCGGAGGAGATCGACGTCGATCTGGCCTCTGCCATCTCGGATCTGATAGCTCGCCAGGCGTCGTTCGAGGCCTCGCTGCGGATGGCCGGCAGCTTATTTCGACTATCGCTGTTGCAGTTTATCTAATGCGGGCCGAGATGTGCCGCTTTTGCTGATTCTCCACTGCGCCCGCGGCCGATGAATCCTAATGACTCGCACGGGTATGAATGGGTCGTTAAACGGCAAGCCGCAGGCGACTGCGTTTTGAATGGACGCCTGGCTCAGAAACGCAGCCGCCTGCGGCTTGCCGTTAAACGGAAATCGCCGCCGACCGTGAGGAGTGTGACACGATGGATATTGCCACCACCAAATTCGCCACGGTGCAGATCGAGCCGGAAGATGTCCTAGACTTTCCGTCCGGGCTGATCGGCCTGGACGGTTCGCGCAAGTGGGTTTTGCTGGCCGACGGCGAAAGCGACGTGCTCGGTTGGCTACAGAGCACCCAGCGGCCCGATTTGGCCCTGGCCGTGGTGAGCCCCCGGCGTTTCGTGCCCGATTACCGTGCCCGCGTCTATCGTCGCGAGTTGGAGCCCCTACAATTGCGTTGCGCCTCGGACGCCCAGATTCTCGTCATTCTCAGCCAGCACGACGAGACGATCACGCTGAATCTCAAGGCCCCGCTAGTCATCAACCTGGAGCGTCGTCTAGGTCGCCAGGTCATCGTAAACGACGACCAGCCCGTCCGGCATGTCGTCGACGGCGCGTCCGTGTCTCTGAAGAAAACGGCCTAGAGCGTCTTCAAGTCTTAATTTTTGGGGTACAGTCGCTTCAGCTTTCGACGCGCGTCGTCGATCTTGAATTGCCCGTCGACGCCGCGTTGTTTCGCGGTGGCGGACTTTCTGCGACGAGCCCTTGAGTTTCTGGATGACTGAGGTGGCTCGGAGAAACATCTACGAGACATCGCTGCCATGCTGCAGGTGAGCGACAGCGAGATCGACCGGGCGTATATCGAACATTGGTGCGGTCAGCTTCACATCTTCAGCGGCCAGGCAACTGGAATCAAGGCCAGCGCCACCAGCATGATTATCACCGCCAGCGGCAGGCCGATGCGCAGGAAATCTCGCGGCCGATAACCGCCGGGGCCCATCACCATCAGATTCGTCTGATAGCCGATGGGCGTGATGAACGATAGCGAGGCGGCTAGCGTGATCGCCATGATCAGCGCCCGAGGGTTGCTGCCGGTGTTCCAGGCCAGCGGCACGACCAGCGGAAACAACATCGCCGCGACAGCCGTGTTGGTGATCGATTCGGTGGCGATCATGGCGAACAGATAAACGGCCACGAGCAGCAGTAAGGGCAAATAGGCCGCTTCCAATCCGGTGTATGCCTGAATCCACTCAGCCCCGCCGACCAACATCTCGGCCAGTGTGCCGGCAGCGCCGCTGTTGGTCAACGCCCGGCCCAGCCCCAACGCCGCGGCGATGGTGAACAAAACTTGCAGGTCGATCGAACTTCGGGCCAGCGAAACCGGCAGGCAGCGGGTGAGGATCATCAGCACCGCGATGGCGATCGCGGCCACCGCTGGAGAGCCAAAACCGACCGGTAGGCCGACCAATCCGGCGATGCTCAACCAAACCACGAGCAGCCCGACGAGCGCCGCGGCGATCAGCGCCCGATCGTGTCGCACGGCGCCGGAACCCTCGACGCTGCTGACCAGGTAAAAATCGCGGCTGTGCCGGTAGGTATTGGCAAAATCGGTACGGGTTTGCAGCAGCAGCGTGTCGCCCGGCTCCAAGACGATGTTGCCGATCTTATTGGTCAACCGCACCCCATTTCGATGCACGGCCACGATCGCGGCGTTGTACCGTTCACGGAAATTCGCCTTGCGGACGGCCGTGCCGATAAGCGGCGACGTGCGCGACAACACGGCCTCAGTCAAGTGTCGTTGCGATCGCTGCTGCGGATGCAATTCATACGTCTGATCGACCGCGGGGACGAGCCCCGGGATCTTTTCCAAATCGACAATCGTGGTGACCACACCGGTGAAAATCAGTCGATCACCGGCGTGCAGTTCGTCTTGCGGAGTGACCGGCGTGATGATGTCGCCGTCGCGATCGATTTCGATCAGGTACAGCCCCGGCAGATTACGCAGCCCGGCCTCCTCAATGCTTTTTCCGATCAGCCGGCATTGCGGCTGCACGATCATTTCGACCAGATACTCGCGACGCTTGTCATCGAATTGCTCGACCAGATCGGTCCGATTCGGCAGCAGGCGCGGGCCGACGAGCAGCACAAACGCCGCCCCCACCAGCGCGCAGGGCAGCCCGACTTGGCCCAATTCAAACAGCGACATGGGATGCAGCTTCTCGGCAAACGCCCTCCGCCGGGCCACGTCTTCGGCAGCGAGGCCGGCTTGTTCCGCCTCATCGGCGAGGCCGGTTTGATACTCATATTCCGCGTCTAACAACCCTACGACTACGAGCGTCGTGCTGGTGCCGATCATCGTGCAGACGCCGCCCAAGATGGCCAGATAGCTAACAGGAATGAGCAGCCGCGAGGGCGAGATTCCCCGTTTCCGACACCAATCGACCACGATCGGCACCATCATCGCCACCAGCGGCGTGTTGAGCAGAAAGGCACTTGCGGCCAGCAAACTTACCGACAGCCGCCGCAGGGCCGAGCGTTCATCCTGCGCGCCTCCTAGCAGGAGTTGGCCAACCCAATTCAACACGCCCGTGTAACGCAGCCCGGCCGCCACAGCAAATAGGGCACCGATGGTCAACACGGCCGGATTCGCAAAACCGGCCAACGCTTCCTGCGGCCCGATCACACCACACAGCGTGACGATCACCAGACCGCCAAGGAACAGCAGATCCGGCGGCGCGCCTCGGCGGCGCCACATACCAAAAAACACCAGAATGGTGGTGATGATGGCGATCCAGCCGTGAAAAGAAAATGGTGGCATGGTCGGCGACGGAGGCTGGGAATCGGGGACTGGGGACTGGGGACTGGAGGCTGGGAGCTGATTCGGAATTGCTCGCGGATGATGGTTGACTTATATTGCAATGCTCGCGCAGAAGATAGGGCTATGCCGGGAAGCAACCGGAACGCTGTCGCGGGGCCCGAAGCCGGCGGGAAACGGCAGTAGCTGAATTCGCAAGAATTCCGTGTTATTCGGGTTGACTGGAAACTGGGGGCTGGGCAAACAGACAATGGCCAGCGCACATGCACCGCTTCCGAATTCCCCCTTCCGAATTCCGAATTATTTTTTCACCACGAGAAAACCCATGAACGACACTTCACTCTACTCCCGCCTCGGAGGCTACGACGCGGTCGCGGCGGTGGTCGACGATTTTCTTCCGCGGCTGCAGGGCGATGAGCAATTGGGGCGCTTCTGGCTGCATCGCGGCGAGGACGGGGTGGCCCGCGAGAAGCAACTGCTGACCGATTTTCTCTGCGCCAACGCCGGCGGGCCGGTCTATTACACGGGCCGCGACATGCGAATATCGCACCGCGGCATGAGGATCAGCAGCGGCGACTGGCAGCGTCTCATCGGCCATTTGACCGACACGCTCAACAAGTTCGAAGTGCCCGAAGCCGAAAAGAACGACGTGCTGGGGTTTGTCGAAAGCACCCGCGACGAAATCGTCGAAGTAGAATCATAAAGCCGCGACCGTTGGTCGCGCCCTTCGTTGATCGCCAATCCCCCGCCGCCCATGATCGCCCTCATCGCCCACGACGAGAAAAAAACCGCACTCGTCGAATTCGTCGAGCGGCACGTCGATTTTTTCCGCAAGCAAGATCTCGTCGCTACCGGCAACACGGGCGCCCTGCTAAGCGAGCGGCTGGGGCTGGACATCGAAGCGGTCGCCCACGGCCCACACGGCGGCGATTTGATCGTCGGCGGCCGAGTGGCAGAGGGCCACATCAAGGCGGTCATTTTTTTCCGCGACCCGCTGACCGCCCAACCCCACGAGCCGGACATCGGCGCCCTGTTGCGGGTGTGCGACGTTCACAACGTCCCCCTGGCCACCAATGCGGCCACGGCCGAGGCAATCGTGCGGCTTTTGGCCGATCGCGTGGGATAGCCCGGCGAGCCCCGAGCGTTAGCTCGGGAGTAATATCCGCACGCACGGCCGGCCTTCATCCGTGCGAGGAATCACCAGCGGCCTAACGGCCGCCGCTCGCCATATGGCGAAATCAGGAGGTTTTTTCTCGACCACGCCTTGCGCGGTTTCCCTCGAACTCCCATCTTCCGCATCGGTAACGACCGTTTGCGTCGTTACGTCTTCGCTAACCCGAATTGTCAACGAACGGCGGGACGATTTGCCGAAACGTAATGAGGAGACTTGTCTTGAGTGGGGAGCCAGTTCATGGATGATGATCGCACCCGTTTCAAGGCTGCGCTGGCGATGTTCCGCGCTGGGCAGGCCGACGAGGCGTTGGCGGCTTGCCGAGAGGCAATCGCCCGGCAGCCGGCCTGCGCGGCGGCGCACCATCTGTTGGCGGCGATCGAAATGCAGCGAGGCAATCCGGCCGCGGCGCTGGCGCATGCCGAGCAGGCCGTCGAGATTGATCCGCGACATTGGACGCATCACAATACGCTGGGCTGCGTGCTCAACGAATTGGAGAACTCACAGCAGGCGCTCGAATGCTATCGTCGCGGACTGCGCATCGCGCCGCATAAGGCGGAGCTGCATAACAATCTGGCCCGCGCTCAGTCTGATCTCGGAGCGGATCAAGATGCGGAGGCCAGCTACCGCGAGGCACTGCGGATTGACCCGGCCTATGCCGAAGCGTTGTACAATCTGGCAAATCTTTGCCGCGACGGCGGGCGATTCGACGAGGCGATCGAGTTGTATGACGCGGCGCTCTGCCACCAGGAAGACATGCTGCTGGCGCGGCGAAATCGCGGACTGGCGCTGCTGGAGATGGGCCGCTTCGCCGATGGCTGGGCCGAGTACGATTGGCGCTGGAGCGAGCAGCAGCGAACCCGACCGGGCGGCGCGCTCGACGTGCCGGCGTGGCAAGCTGAGCCGCTCGGCGGGCGGACGATTCTGATTCATGCCGAGCAGGGCGTGGGCGATGAAATCATGTTTGCCTCGTGCTATCCCGAGATGATTGCCAGGGCCGCTCGCTGCGTGCTGACTTGCGATCCGCGGCTGGTGTCGCTGTTCGAGCGATCTTTTCCCTCGGCCGTTATCTCCCCGGTGCGCCGCGGCGAAGAGTGCGGCTGGCGGGTTCCGCCGGGAGTGACGATCGATTTTCAAATCGCGGCTGGCGACCTGCCGCAATTCCTGCGACCCGCTGCCGAGAGTTTTCCGCGACAGAAGCGGTTCTTGTTGGCCGACCGCGATCAGCACAAGTCGTGGCGCCGACGTCTTGAGTCGCTCGGCGGGAACCTGAACGTCGGCATCTCTTGGCTGGCGGGCCAAACACGTCAGGAGCAGCGCAAGCGGTCGATCCCGCTGGATGCCTGGGCGGCAGTGCTCAGCGTGCCCGGGGTCAACTTCGTCAGCCTGCAATATGGCGATTGCCAAGAACAAATCGACCGGGTCTCGGCGGACACCGAAGTAACGATCCACACATTTGGCGACCTCGACCCGACCAACGACCTTGATCGACTCGCCGCGGTCATTTCGGCGCTCGATCTGGTCATCTCGGTCGGCAATACAACGGTTCATCTGGCCGGCAGCCTTGGCACACCGGTTTGGGCCATGTTGCCGCCGGCCGGCACGTGGCGCTGGACGCAAGGACATGAACGTGCGCTGTGGTACCAGAGCGTGCGGCTGATGCGAGCAACGCCGCCGGATGATTGGAGCGGGGTGCTGGAGCGGGTGCGAAGAGAGCTTGCCGACGATAGCAGGAGAGGGAGAGACAGCGAGGAGATGCCGTCGCTCTTGCCGCGCGCACAATCCGCTTGCCGGCTTAGCCCATCGCCGGAGGTGCCCGCTCAATGAACATCACGCACACCAGCGCACCGTCGTTCACAGGCGCCCTTGGTTTCTACCAAGCGGGAAATCTCGAAGATGCTCGCGCGGCCTGCCGCGCGGCGATGACCGCCTCGCCGGACGATGCCCGCTGCCTGCACTTGATGGCGGCCGTCTTGGTGCAGCAGGGAGAGGCGGAAACAGCGCTCGGTTTTGCCGAGCGGGCGGTCGTGCGAGACCCTTCGCAATGGACCTATCACAACACGTTGGCCGGCGTTTTGCAAAACCTGGACCGGCTTGACGAGGCCGTTGCTGCGCTCCGCGAGGGCATTCGCCTGGAGCCGGGTCGGGCCGAATTGCACAACAGCCTGGCGAAAATCTATCAGCACCAAGGCTCGGACGGCGATGCGGAGCTCTGCTTTCGCCGTGCGGCCGGCCTCGACTCCGAAAACCAGGAGGCCCGCAGAAATCTGGCCGGCCTGCTGCGAAAGCAAGATCGCTTCGACGAGGCGCTGCGCTGTTACGATCAGATGATCGAAGAGCGGCCCGACGATGCCCTCTCGCATCTGAACCGCGCGCTGATGTTTCTGGAACACGAGCGGCTGGCGAGCGGTTGGGTGGAGTACGATTGGCGTTGGCGCGAGCCGGGCGGCCCGCCGCGGCGAGACTTTTTCCCCTGGCCGTTGTGGACCGGCGAGACGCTTTCCGGCAAGACGATTTTCGTCCATGCCGAACAGGGCGTCGGCGACGAGATCATGTTCGCCTCGTGTTATCCGGCGCTGCTGGCGCGGGCCGGCCATTGCATCTTTTCCTGTGATCCGCGATTGGTGCCGTTGCTACAGCGGTCGTTTCCGACGGCCACCATCTCCCCGATTCGTCGCGGCGAAGAGCAGCAGTGGCGTCCGCCCGAGGGCCGTTCGATCGATTACCAAATTGTGGCCGGCGACGTGCCTCGATATTTGCGTTGCACGGTCGAGAGCTTTCCGCGACAGCGACGTTTTCTGATGGCGGATCGATCGCAGGGCGAGTTTTGGCGAGAGCGGCTCGATGCTCTCGGCCCGGGGCTCAAGGTCGGCATCGCTTGGCGGGCCGGCCGACGTCCGCAGGAGAAGCTCGTTAAAACCACCGATCTAGTGCAATGGCGCAGCGTATTGCAATGCCCGGGCGTCCGTTTCGTCAATCTACAGCACGGAGACTGCGGGGCGGAACTGGCGGCCGTGAACCAGTCGCTGGAGCGATCGATTGCCGATTGGGATGACTTCGACCAAACCCGGCAGTTGGATTCGCTGGCGGCGTTGATCGGCCAACTCGATCTGGTCATTTCGGTCAGCAACACGACCGTCCACTTAGCCGGCGGGTTGGGCAAGGCCGTTTGGGTTTTGCTGCCCCACTGCGGCATCTGGCGCTGGTCGCTCGGCAGAGATCGAAGTCTTTGGTACGCCAACGCCGTGCAGATCCGCCGCCGGCCGGATGACGACGCCCAGGAGTTGCTGGGGCGGGTTGCTGATGAGTTGGGGCGGGTTGTTGGTGGCGGCGCGTGTGTGGCGGGGCCGCATTTTGATGTTGGGAGAGAGGGAAGGAAGGAGAGAGGGAAGGAAGGAGAGAGGGAAGGAAGGAGAGAGGGAGAGAGGG
>JADFKK010000127.1 GCA_022564995.1 Planctomycetota bacterium
ACCTCTTCCACCCGCTCGGCGATCAGATCAACCGGCGTGCAGACGATCACCAACTCGGCCTCCGCCACCCCACCGGCCAAATTCGTCGTCACCGAGGTGACCGCCCCGCGCCGCTTTGCCACCTGCAAGCTGCTCCGCCGCCAGCCAATACCGATCACCCGATTGGTCAGCTTCCGTTCGCGCAGCGCCAAGCCGATCGATCCCCCGATCAACCCCACCCCAACAATCGCCACCGTATCCAGGCGTTTCATCAATGCAAAAGACCTCAGTAGCCGACACGATCCCAGGAAAACGAGGCATTGTAGCAGATCGCCGGCGGCTTGGCGTGGGGCGGAAAAGACGGCACAATGGGGTACGAGCGAAACACCGACGCTTGTCGACACGGTGTCGGCCAGAAAACCGTTAGCCGCGTCCGATCCGATGTCTCACCATCAACGTAAAGAACTGATTCGCCGAGCACAAAGTGGGCACATTGCGCGAATCAAAACATTACTGAACGACGGCGCGGACACCGGGTTCGTAGCCGACACCAGTATGTCTCCATTGATGACCGCCGCGTACGCGGGCCATTCCGAAGTCGTGACGCTGTTGCTCGCTGCTGGCGCCTCGCCTCACCTGACCGCGGACGACGGCGCGTCTGCATTACACTGGGCGGCTCGCAACGGTCATCACGAGATTGTTTGCCTACTCTTGGATGTCGGTGCCAAAGTTAATGCTCGACGTGATGCTGACGGCCCCACACCTTTGCACATGGCCATATCCAACGGGCACGATGCCGTTGCGATCACCCTAATTGATGCTGGAACGAGCCTGGACACGCAGTACATTGTTGGAGACGTTCGCAAGTATGCGGAATGGCATGGGCGTGACTTGGTAATTCAATACATCAACCAGCGTCGTGGGCGGCCCAAAAGGCACGGCCGCGGAGAAAACGTGGGTTTAGGCCGTGAATAATGATTAGTAGGTGGAGCAAGAGAGAAAGGAGAGAGAAAAGGTGTCACGAACCGTTTTCTAATCCGAGAAAGGGGCCATCCACTCATCGTGGCGAATTCCTGACGGGGCCTTTGTGCCGATGAAGAAGTGGTTCGCTTGTTCTCAGAACCGAGCATCCCACGGCATATCTTGCGAGCCGTGCGATTCCATTCCTTTGCGACCTTTGTTTCCTTCTGTTAGAAACTCTTGTTCGAGGCGAAAAACCTTCCGTCCAAGAGACGATTTTAACAGCACAGCACAGCACAGCACACCAAATTCACTCAATGTCCAACTGAGGCAAAACAGCAGCCCAGGGGGTCTCTGGCCAAGCCATATCAGGTGCGACAAGTCCGGGAAATCATCGTACAATATAAGCTAGGAGAAGAACACAATGGCGAAATATGAAATCATCATTTATTGGAGCGACGAGGACCAGGCCTTCGTCGCTGAAGTTCCCGAATTGCCCGGGTGCATGGCCGATGGCAAGACGTACCGAGAGGCAATCGCCAACGCCGAGGTCGTCATGCAGGAGTGGATCGAAACGGCGAAAGAAATTGGTCGGACGATCCCTGAGCCAAAAGGTCGATTGCACTTTGCTTGATCGGGCAATGCCCCTCCGCGAAGATGCGAAGGGGGCCATCCGTTTTCTAGCATCTGATAGAGGCTTCGGAGTCGGCGAATGCGATAAAATCATTGGGTGGCCCCTTTCGTTCTTTGCCCTTCTGTTGGAAACTTTTGTTCAAGGAGGGAACCATCCGTACAAGAGACGATTTGGACAGAAGGGCGCGGAGGCCGCAAAGGGGAAGAGGGGCGAACCGCGGAAGGACGTCATTTGCGCGTAGCGCAGGAATGTGAGTTTCCTAGGTTCACTTGCTTGTGCAGCGTGCTTGTATTTCGGTGAACCCCCTCTCCCGTTTGCCACTGGGCTCGATTTCACCACTCCCTGCCGAAAATGCGATGCGCGTTGGCGGACGGCCGTATTGCTCCGCCCGCTGTCGAGTGCGACAATGGAGGGGAGAGGTATTTCTGAAACGGGGATGACCCATGGCCACAATCTCGACGCCGTCGACCGCGCTGCCTACCGATTGGTCGGTGGCCAATCTGCAGCAGCATCTGGGCGGGATTCCGCTGGAGCGGATTCGTCTCTACCCGCCGCCGGGGATGGCGACGGAGAAGGATCTGCTGGCGCTACTCGACGACAGGGAGAAGCGGATTTGCGAGTTGATCGACGGCGTCCTCGTGGAGAAGACGATGGGATACTATGAGTCGCAGATTGCCTCGCTGATTGGACACTTCATTCACAGCTTTTTGGATCAACACAATCTCGGTATCGTCCTCGGCGAGGCCGGTACACTAAGGATTTTGCCTGAGCAAGTGCGTATTGCGGATGTGGCGTTCATTCGCTGGGAGCGTTTCCCCAATGGCAAGCTGCCGCACGAACCAGTTCCGGCGCTGGCGCCCGACCTGGCGATCGAAGTATTGTCCAAGGGAAACACCGAGCCGGAAATGCATCGCAAGCTGCGCGACTACTTTGCGGCGGGTGTACGTCTGGTCTGGTACATCGATCCCGAGTCGCAAACCGCCACGGCCTACACGGCCGCCGATCAAAGTACCGCCATCGGCCGCGATGGCGTGTTGGACGGTGGCGACGTGCTGCCCGGCTTTACGCTTTCTCTGACGGAGCTGTTCGCCAAGGCGGGACCGCGTGAGTAGTCGGACAGTTCATTCGTTCCATCGGCGCACGTGGTTTAGCCGGTTCGGGAGTTATCCTCAACCCCAAGCAAGCGCGCGACGACCTCAAGCCGTACAGCAAGATGGCCGGCGGCATGCTTGGCGATGCCTTGGAAGCATCAGACCTTTCGGAACATCTGGGAAAAGGACCAGAACGGGTGATGATGATAAAGTGTTCTGATTGCGGGAAACTCAATGAAGAAGATTTGAAGTTTTGTCAGGAGTGTGGTGGCGAGTTCTAATCACGCTGAAGACGGTTTCTGATACTTTGTCTTGCCACGTTTTTCCCGCCCGATCGTGAAGTGGAAGTTTTTGTTATAGAATTCCGGAAATCGAACCGTGCGCACAGCCCCTTTCCACAAATGTCCTGAGTGTGGCAATGTGACGTTGGAACGCCGCACCAAGTGTGCGTGCGGGTTCAAGGTCGAAGAGCCGCCGAAAGAAAGGCCAAAACCGCTAGGGTTTCGCGGGCGCCTGCTGCGATTTGTTGACAGCCGATCGCAAGTGGTCCTCGTCCTGATCGGGCTTGGCTTGCTGTACTATGGTTATGAGAAGTATCAAGTCAGCCGCGACACGACCACCGAGCCGCTTGCGGTCGAGCTGGCCCAACTCGAATCGGGCGAGAGGCCGATGAACAACCATCTCCGCATTGGAGAACACTTTCGACTCTATCTCTTCGCGTTTTACGAAACTAAGTTGAGCGAAGAGGACATGCCTGAACCTCTTCGGAGAGTCGAAGCGGTCTACTATCCGATTGTTTCAACTTCCCACCCTTATATCAAAGGGATTGAAGAACTCGTGGTGGAAAAATCCGGCAAGAACGGAGAAGACGATTCGGAGCGAAAGGACGACGGCAACGGCAAACGACGTAGGCCAGGCACGATGGCTGTGCTGGTCAAAACGAAGCGATATCGCTTCGCAAGTGAGGTACCTGCCACGATCGACCGCAGCGACCAGATTCAAGGTTTGGTGATCAATTCGATTCGCCGTCCTCTGGCGGAAGAAGCCGAAATTATTCGCAAAAACTTTCCCGACGTCGACACGAATAAACTCATCGTGCTGGACGAGGGCCGCACCCCGTCACCGCTGACCTCATATAGTCTCTTCTTCGCCGGCGGAGCAGCGCTGATTGTCCTTGCATTCACATGTTACTTCATGGAGCGAGCAGACCGAAAAGCCAAGTGAGCCTCGAAAGCGCAGACGGAGGGGACATTCTATCGATGGTCCCCTTTTCCCGTTTGATTGACGCGCAAGATTCAACATGGAATAGCCATGACAAAATCCGCACTGAAAAAAGCGAACGCTCAAACTCGACGTCGTCAATGCAAAGACGGCTGGCGTTCGCGCGTTGATGGGAAAGGGGCCATCCATTCATCGCTGCGAATTCCTGCTGGGGCCTTTGTGCCGATGAAGCAGTGGTTCGCTTGTTCTCAGAACCGGGCATCCCACGGCATATCTTGCCAGCCGTGCGTTTCCCTTTCTTCGCGACCTTTGTGTTCTTCTGTTCAAAACTCTCGTTCGTCGCTAAAGATCTCCGCACAAGAGACGATTTGAACGGAAGGGCACGGAGGTCGCGAAGGAGAAGAGGGCTACCTGACCAGCCGAACGGGCGTCGATGATGTAGAATGTCATCTTCTCGCGTCTCGAGGATCACTCATCGCAGTAATGACATGTCCGCGATGGGTGTACTTCTTTGGCTTGGTATCCTTGGTGTACCGTGGATGGCGGTGTGGATCGTATCGGCAGCATCCGCCTCGTGCTCTCGCCGCCAGCCCAACGCGCGGCTTGGACAGCTTTCGTTGCTGTGCGTTTTCTCTCCGTTTGTGATATTGTAGTTACCAAACCAGCAAGCCACCGGGGCAAGCCCGGTGGGGAAGCGCTTCGTGCAGTCAATCCGGGCTAGACATGCAATGTGCAACCCGCGACCGCGTCAGCTATAATGGAATTTTTCTCCATCGGATCGTTCTCTTGCGGCGGCTGCGATGCGCAAAATTTCCTGCTTGCTGATGACCGCGGTGCTTTCTATCGCGACCTCCGTCTTCGCCGCCGAGGGGCCGATTGACGGGTATGCGGACTATGAAAAATTTCGCGAGCAGGTGCAGGTGTTGGCGCGGTCGGAATGGGTGACGCTCAGGTCGCTGGCCACGACGCGGGGCGGACGCGAGGTGTATCTGCTCACGGTCGGACGCGGCAAGACCGATGAGAAGCCGGCGATGTTGATCGTCGGTGGGGTTCATGCGCCGCACTTGGCCGGCAGCGAACTGGCACTGCGGACGATCTCGCAACTTCTTCGCACACAGGGCACCGACAAGGACGCCGCGGCGCTGTTGGAACGCTACACGCTGTATGTCATTCCGCGTCCCAGCCCCGACGCCGGCGAGCGGTTCTTTGAAAAGCCGTATGCCGAGCGAACAGGGAATTTGCGAAAAACCGACGACGACCGCGACGGGCAAGTCGGCGAAGACCCGGCCGACGATCTGAACGGCGACGGCTGGATCACGATGATGCGGATCGAAGACGCGGCGGGCGACTACATCCCACACCCCGACGACCCGCGGGTGATGATTAAGATCGACCGCAAGAAAAAGAACGAACGGGGCCGCTATCGGCTGCTCGTCGAGGGCCGCGACAATGACGGCGACGAGGCGCATAACGAAGACGGATCGGCCGGCGTCGACTTCAACCGCAACTTTACGTTCAACTATCCATATTTCAAGACGGGCGCCGGGCCGAATCAGGTCTCGGAGCCTGAAACGCGGGCGGTGGCCGACTTCGCCTTTTCGCGGCCGAACATCGCGCTGGTGTTTTCGTTTACGCCCGAGGACAATCTGTTTCACGTCTGGAAGCCCGACGCGGGGTCGGAGAAGAAGCGGATCAAGACGAAGATTCTCTCGGCCGACGCTCCGTATGTAAATTATCTGGCCGAGCGATACCGCAAAATTCACACCGGCAAAGACGCCCCGGCTTCGCCCAAAGGCGAGGGCTCGTTTTCCGAGTGGGCCTATTTTCACTACGGCCGCTGGTCGTTGGCGGCCCGCGGATGGTGGATTCCCAAGGTCGATCCGCCCAAGCCGGCTGAGGGCGAGAAAGAGAAAAAACTATCCGACGAAAAGCGCGGGGCCACCGAGCTCAACGCCCTGCGATGGTTCGCCCGTGAGAAGATCGACGGTTTTGTCGACTGGAAACCGATCGAGCACCCGGACTTCCCCGGGGCGAAGGTCGAAGTCGGCGGTTTCAAGCCGCTGTTGCGATTGAACCCGCCGGCCAAGCTGCTCGACGATCTGGCCGCCAGGCACGCGAAGTTTCTCGCGGCGACCGGCAAGCTGATGCCCGTGGTGGCGATCAAGGAAACTCAGGTCGAATCGCTCGGCGAAGGCGTGTTTCGATTGAAAGTAACCGTCACCAACACCGGTTATCTGCCGACGATGCCGGCCATGGGCAAGGTGTCGCAGCAAGCCTATCCGTTGATGTTGACGCTCGAATTGCCGAAGGGTGCGAAGCTAATCACCGGCACGCGGCGCACGGCTCTGGAACCGATCGCCGGCGGCGGGACGATCGAGAAGACGTGGCTGTTGCGTCTCAGCGAAGACAAGAGCAAGAACGTGAAAATTACCGTCACGGCTCCGGCGGTGGGAAGTACGGAGAAGACGATTGAATTGAAGTGAGTTGAATGAGACTGAATCGCGGCTAATCCGCAAGCGGTTGTCATCGGAGAAGAAAGCGCATCATGATCGTGCTCAAGTTGCAATTTGCGGTGGCCGGCGCTTTGCTGTTGATCACCGTCGGTATCGATGCTGTGTTCGCCGACGAACCCGCTCCCGCCGAGTCGAAAATCTACCAACCGGCCGGCGCCCCGGCCGACCCCAAAGTCTCCGTCCACTGGAACCGCTACCACGACTACTCCCAGTCGATTCGTCTGCTGCGCCAATTGGCGGAGGCCCATCCGAAAATCTGCCGGCTGCAAACGCTCGGCAAATCGTACGGCGGACGCAACATGTGGGTGATGACGATCACCGATCCGACCGTCGGCAAGGAAAGCGAAAAGCCGGCCTTTTGGATCGACGGCGGCATCCACGCCAACGAAATTCAGGCAGTCGAGGTGGTGCTGTACACGGCCTGGTATCTGTGCGAATCGCATGGACGAAACAAGCTGATCGACCGGCTGCTCAAGGAGCGGACGTTTTACCTGATGCCGATGATGAGCCCCGACTCGCGCGACGCCCACATGCGACGGCCCAACACTACGCACTCTCCACGGAGCGGGCAGCGGCCGGTCGACGACGACCGCGACGGCTTGGTCGACGAGGACGGCCCGGACGATTTGGACGGCGACGGCCACATCACGCAGATGCGCATCCGCGACCCCAACGGACGCTACAAGCCGCATCCCGATTTCCCGCAACTGATGATCCGCTGCAAAGACGACGAGCAGGGCAGCTACACGCTGCTCGGTAGCGAGGGCGTCGACAACGACGACGACGGCCGGGTGAACGAAGACGGCGACGGCTATTACGATCCGAACCGCGATTGGGCCTATCACTGGCAGCCGAAAAGCGTGCAGCGAGGTGCCCATCATTACCCGTTCTCGGTGCTGGAAAATCGTATGGTGGCCGACTTCATCGCGGCCCATCCGAACATCGCCGGCGCCCAGTCGTATCACAACACGGGCGGCATGATCCTGTACGGCCCGGGCGTTAAGGGCGAGAAAAACCAGCCGGCCGATCAGGCGGTTTACGACGCCATCGCCGCCAAGGGCGAGATGATGCTGCCGGGCTATCGCAAGCTGAACATCGCCAACGACTTGTACGAAGTCTACGGCGGCGAGCTGGACTGGCTACACGGTATGCAGGGCGTGTTCGGGTTCACTAACGAGTTGTTCACCGGCTTCAACTTCTTCCGCAAAGGCTCGCCCAGCCGAGAGGACCAGCGGCGCTTCAACCGCTATCTGCTGCTGGGCGAAGGGCTGGTCGAGTGGCACGAGGTCGAACATCCGCAATACGGCAAGATCGAAGTCGGCGGCCTGAAGAAAAACTGGCTGCGGCAGCCGCCTTCGTTCCTGCTGGAGGAAGAATGCCACCGGAACATGGCCTTCACGCTGTATCACGCCGATCAGATGCCGCAGGTGGCAGTGAGCGACGTACAGGTCAAACAGCTCGGCGGCGGATTGCATGAAGTCACCGCAACGGTGGTCAACCACAAGCTGACGCCGACGCATTCCGCTCACGACGTCATGCACAAGATCACTCGGCCTGATCTGGTCAGCATCGCCGGCAAAGACCTGAAGGTGATCACGGCCCTCGTCTCCGATGATCCGCTGTTGCGCCGCGCGGGCGAGCAGAAGCGCAATCCGGGCGTCGTGCGGCTGAAAACTGTCCGCGGCATGAGGGCCGTTTACGTCCGCTGGCTAGTGAAGGGCGCCGGGCCATACACCGTGACGGTCAATTCCGTCAAAGGCGGCGTCGGGTCGCGCATCGCGAAATAGGACTTTCGCGGTTGTTACCCCCGCTGCCACTGCCAGCGCTCGCGCAATGTATCGTTCACCACCGCCCCCTCGGGCCACTCGTCGCGCGATAGCCTCGCGATGCACTCGGCGGCTTCGGTGGCCATGTCGCGTAGCGATGTGCTGTCGGCGCCGGCCAGATGCGGTGTGACGACGACATTGTCCAGCTTGAAGAGCGGATTGTCGGCCGACGCCGGCTCTTGCTCGAACACGTCGAGCCCGGCGGCAAATAACGACCCGGTGTTTAACGCCTCGATTAAATCGGCCTCGACAACCAGGCCGCCGCGGGCCGTGTTGATCAGCACGCTCTCGGGTTTCATTTTCGCCAACGTCTGGCGGTTGATCAGACCCCGCGTCTCGTCGTTCAGTGGGCAGTGCAGGCTGAGATAATCGCTCTGGGCCAGCAGTTCATCTTGATCGACTAGCTCGATATGGTGCTGGGCGACGAACGACTCGTCGGGGAATTGCTCGCAGGCGATCACCCGCATCGAAAGGGCGGCGCCGCGGACGGCCATGCTGCGGCCGATTCGCCCCAGCCCGAGAATGCCGAGTGTGCTACCTCGTAGCGGTCGAGTGATAAATCGCGGCCATCCGCCGGCCCGTAACTGCCGGTCGCCGACGCCGACCGATTTGGCGATCGCCAGGATCAACGCCAGGGCGTGTTCGGCAACCGCCTCATGATTGGCCGTCGGCGTGATCGTCACCGCCACGCGGTGCTCGCTGGCCGCGGCGACGTCGACCCGATCGTAACCAACCCCGCAGCGGGCAATCACCCGCAATGAATCAGCCGCAGCGATCGTTTCGGCCAGATACGGCTCGCTGCTGGCGATCACCGCCGAACATCCGCGCAGTTCGCCGAGCGTTTCCTGCACGTCGCATCCTCCCCGGGCTAACAGCCGGTTTTTAGGATAGCGAATCTCGAAGCCCGCCTCGCGCAGCAAATCAACATGCGGCCCCGGTTGGTCCCGCAAGGTCTCGGGTGTAATCAAAACAACAGAACTGCTCATATCATCTCCATGTTTCCGTAAGTCGTTGTTCGCTCCGCGAACGAAACGATTCGATCGCGGAGCGATCAACGACTATCTACTCTCTCACAAATTTCTGCAACGAAGGACAGTTCGCATCGACCAATCCCCGATTTCCGCCGGCGCTCCAGGTAACCTCGCCGACATATAAATCTCCGCACGAGTCGACCCACACGTCGTGCGGGGCGTAAAAGTCGCCGGGTGCCGTGGGATTCTCCCCGCCGCCCCAGCGGGCCAGCAGTTGGCCATTGGAGTCGAAGATGCTCATTCGCCCGCCGGTCGATTGTTCGTCGGGCGTCATCCAGGGGAACATTCCGGCCCGGCGGCCCAACTCGCTGACGTAGGCGTTGCCCTCGCGGTCGAAGAACACCTCGGTCGGCCGCACCAAGTCGGTCCATTGATCGAGATACTCGCCCTCGGGCGAGAAAAACTGCACGCGGTCGTTTTCTCGATCGGCCACCGCGACGCGGCCGGTCCGATCGACGCCGATGCCGTGCGGCAGATTGAACTGCCCCGGCCCCTCGCCCGGCTCGCCCCAGGAGAGCAGCAGCTCGCCCTCGGGAGAGAATTTATGCACCCGACAGTTTCCGTAACCGTCGGCGACGTACATTTCTCCGCCCGGTCCGAGAGCCAGATTGGTCGGATGATTGAACGGCCCGCCGCCGTGGGCAATCGTGCGATAGTCGAAATCTCGCACGCCCGTCTCGCTCGGCTGTCCGCTCGTGCCGAGGGTCAACAGCAGCTCGCCGTCGGGCGTGTATTTGCGTACCGTGTGGTCGCGGTCGTCCGACAGGTAAATCGCGTCGTCCGGCCCGATCAAGATTCCGTGCGGTCGGTTAAACTGCTCCTCGCCCCAAGCGAACAAGAACGTCCCATCGGAGCTAAAGCACATCAGCGGATGCTCTCCCCGACAAAACACGAACACTCGATCGTGCGAATCGACCGCCACGCCGACCGCCTCGACAAAGCTCCATCCCTGCGGCAGCCGCTGCCATCCGTCCGCCACGCGATAGCGAAATTGGCCCTCGCCAACGGTAACCTCCTGTGAAAAACTTGGTGTTGCCATATTCAAAGTGCCGCAGGTTATGCTTCAGCATAACAGAACCCTACGTCAGATTCCGATTCCCGCCAGGGCGTCGAGGATGTTGCCGATCAGGCGGCTCAGCGCGGGGTGAGACTCTTCAAACCCTCGGGCTGCATCGGTGAGCCGGGTGCCGAGCGATTCGTCCCGTAGTGCCTCGGCGTCTTGCTGCTCCAGCGACGCGTTAATGTCGGCGACCGCGCCCTTGAGCAGCGCGCTCGTCTCCTCGTCGAGCGAATCGACCGAATCCAACTCAACGTGCAAGTCCGCCAGCGTCGCGCGAAGTTTTTCGAGTGAATCGCTCATGAGGTTGTCCCTCTGCTATCAGGTTTTCATAAAGCCGCGACCGTTGGTCGCGCGCTTGTTTCATAAAGCCGCGACCGTTGGTTGCGCCCGACTCTAAGGAAAGAATACGCTGGCGGACAAGCAGCGACAAGGGCGAAAACCCCGGCCTCCCGGCCAGGGCTGGGGGTTTCTTGAGGTAGCGCCAAAGCCCACTCTTCGAGGACTTCTTCAAGTTCATCGCGGCAGGCTTCAAGCGAAGCAGCCGTCGCGTAAACACCATGGCATTCGGCGATCTCACCGTAATACTGCCCGTCGTCCGGCAGCATCTCGAAGTGAGCCTTTCGCAGAGCCGTTTTTAGATAATGGGTTAACACGGTCTTCTCTCCACTTGGATGGTCGATCGGAATTCTTCTCCGATTTGGTCTTGCTCATTCTACCTACCTGGATTCTAAGCATCGACACGAACGATTTCAATTCCTGAATCGACAGAGAGTTGGGGGGAATTCGTGTGCATCATAAAACTTGTCTTCGTCGATTTCTCCTGGTGCCGGATCGAGCGTGGGGAAGAACTTATACAGATCGATGAAGTATTCGCCCTTTTCAGGCAGCGGGTCGATCCCCAACTCCTTGAAAAAACGCTCCGGAATCGGCTCGCCGTCGACTTGCGGACCGATCGCTCGAACGATAAGCGCCGCCGCGTTGTTCTTTGGCGTCACGCCTTTGCTCATCGCCTGATTGAGCGCCTTGACGTAGTCGACGTAGCCGTCCGGCCGTAAGGGCTTGGTGATGCCCGTTGTTTCTTTGGAAATGGTGAACGGAACGGCGCGGAGCTTCGGCCGTTTCGCGGGACGTTCGCCCGGTTTTTTCGGCTCGTCGGCGTGCGCCACGACCGCAAGCAACAGAGAAGCGGTCAGCATTCCGATCGCCAAGAACCGAGGCAGTCTTGGTCGCCCGGGTGGCTGCGTCGTTCGGTCAACTGTACATTGAGCCATGGTTTTCCAGATACTCGATGAATCTCTGGCTGCCCTCACCGACATCCACTCACATTCAATATGTGTATTATCCCGCCCAACGCGGGGAATTGCAACAGCCAGTCCAGGCTAACCATGCCCGCATTGCCCATCGAACGACATCGCTCTGCGCCGCTTGCCGGCCTGTTTTCCGCCCGATATAATGCCGGGTTCTGTCCTTTGCTCAATCTGCCGGCCTAGTGGTCGGCTTTACACAGCAGGGCTGCCCATGGGGTGTGGCCCGTCGTTTTTTCTACAGGAGGTTTCTCGTGGCGATTCGTGTTGGTATTAACGGGTTCGGTCGGATTGGCCGGTTGACGTTTCGTAATTTGATCGCCCGCGGCGATGAGTTCGAGGTCGTGGGCATTAACGACCTGACCGACAATCGCATGCTCTCGACGCTGCTGAAGTACGATAGCATTCACCGGCGATTCGACGGCACGGTCGAGTACGATGACGAGAATCTGATCGTCAACGGCACACCGATCAAGACCATGGCGGTCCGCAACCCGGCGGAATTGCCGTGGGGCGATTTGGGCGTCGACGTGGTGGTCGAAAGCACGGGCATCTTCACGGCCCGCGGCGGAGACGGCAAGCCGGGTTACGCGACGCACCTGGAAGCCGGCGCGAAGAAGGTGGTGCTCAGCGCTCCGGCCAAAGACGGCGCCGACATCACCGTCGTGTTGGGCGTCAACGACGAGTTGATTACCCCCGAGCACAAGTGCATCTCGAATGCGAGCTGCACGACCAACTGCCTGGCCCCGATGGCCAAGGTGTTGCACGAGACGTTCGGCATCGAAAAAGGTCTGATGACGACCATTCATGCCTACACCAACGACCAGCGAGTGCAGGACATGCCGCACAGCGATCCGTACCGGGCACGGGCGGCGGCGCTCAACATCATCCCCACGACAACCGGCGCGGCCAAGGCCGTGGGGCTGGTGATTCCGGAATTGCAAGGCAAGCTGACCGGGTTTTCCTTGCGCGTGCCCACGCCGACCGGCAGCGTGGTCGATTTGGTGAGCATGCTGAACAAGGACACCACGGCTGAAGAGGTGAACGCCGCGATGAAAGCGGCCGCCGAAGGACCGCTGGCCGGCATCCTCAAGTACACCGAAGATCCGATCGTCTCGACCGACATCATCGGCGACCCGCACAGCTCGATCTTTGCCGCCGACTGGACGGAAGTGATCGGCGGCAACATGCTCAAGACCGTGAGTTGGTACGACAACGAATGGGGCTACAGTTGCCGCACCGTCGACCTGATCGCCAAGATCGGCGCGATGTAAGGAACAAGACTGCATGGGCACGTTTTACGTCACCTGCGAAGTAGAAAACCATACGCGGCGCACGCGGCGGGCCAAGGTGCCCAAATTGCTCGTCGACACGGGCAGTGAATTCACTTGGATACCCGCCGGCACGCTCGAGAAGATCGGCGTCAAGCCTGAGAAGAAAGACGTTGCGTTTCAGATGGCCAACGGCCAAACGATCACACGCGACATTGGTTTCGCGGTCCTACGGGTCGACGGTAGTTTCACGATTGATGAGGTCGTGTTCGCTCAGCGTGGAGATCTGCGATTGCTCGGCGCCCGCACGCTCGAAGGCATGAACCTGCGGGTTGATTCCCGCGCCAAGGCGCTCGTCGCGGCGGGCCCCCTGCCGGCGGCTTAACGATACGGCGACCACTGCGGACGAGTTGGCTTTTTCGCCAGTTTTTTCACTGGTTTCATCGTTGGTTTCTTTACCGCGACCGATCGCTCCTCGTGATCCGAATCATCGGCCACATGGGGTTTCGGAATTGGCTTCGGCCGTTCAACTATCCGAATCGGCGGCGGATTCTTCGCTTGCGTCCAGTCCGGACGCGGATGATTGGCGAGGCGATGTTGCTGCTCGGCGGCGGTCCAATGTCGCCGTTCTTCGGGCGCCGTCGACCATTCCGCCGTCTGCTCCGTGCCGGGCGCCACGACCTTTATGTCGTGCCGCGCGGTGAACGTCTGCCTATCCGGCGTGGTTAGCCGCACGAAAACGCGAAAGTCGCCGCCGCTGGCCAACTGCGTGGGCCACGGCAGGTCAAACTGGTAGCCGTGCCCAAACGGGGTGTTCTTCTTGTACGAGGCCGCCTCGGCGATACTAAAATGCCAGCGGGCCACGTCGGCCTCGGGCCCGAAGCCCAACGCGGGATTCACCACGGCGATGTCGACGGCTCCGTCGACGTCGACCAACCGGTCCAAATCGTCGCGGGGCTCGAAGGCAACCAACACGCCTTCATGGCCCGCCCGCCCGTCGGCGTCGTATCCTCCGGTCAACTGGCGATTCATGGCCAGTTTCGCCGGGACTCCGCCGCTGTGCCCCAGGCCTTCAATCAAGGGTCCCGCGTCGCCGCCGCCTTCGCCGTTGTCGGCCGGCGCTGGCTCACTCGGATTAAATTCCGTCCCCTCGTCCACCACCGGCGGCTTGATCACGTCCCCGTCCAATCCCCCGTCCAATCCCTCGACCTTTGGCGGCACCAACTCATTCGGGCCGTCGTTCCGGCGCTGTTTCGCGCCGCGCGAGCGGGCCGAGAGCGCAGCGCGGCACGAGGCCAACTGCCGCTGGAGCAGCTCAACCTGATCCTTCAGAGCGAACTGGCGATCTTCGGCCGCGAACAACTCTTCGCGACGTTGGATCGCCTCGCGGGCCTGGCCACGGCTACGACAGCCGGCCATAGTCAGCGCACCGGCGACGAGCGCCAGCGCGAACAAAACGGTTGACGGATATTTCATGAGTTGAGCCTCGCGCGCTTCCATGCGGGCGTGCCTCGCGACTTGAAGGAAGTGAAAAGTTTTGAAGAGACGACTGAAACGAGAATCGTTGGTGCGGTGGCCGTTTTACTTACTTTCATCCATGTGTTCGATAACTTTATCGATCAGGCCGTATTCGACCGATTCGACGGCGGACATGAATTTGTCGCGATCCGTGTCGGCCTCGATTTGTTCAAGCGGTTTGCCGGTGTGCTTAAGCAGGATGCGATTGAGTTTTTCCTTAACGCTCTTGAATTCCTTGGCGTGGATCATGATCTCCTCGGCCGAGCCTTCCATGCCAGCCAGCGGCTGGTGGATCATGATGCGCGCGTTGGGTAATGAATGTCGCTTGCCTTTGGCCCCGGCGGTCAGCAACACCGCGCCCATCGACGCACATTGCCCGATGCAATAGGTGGCCACGTCGCAGGTAATAAACTGCATCGTGTCGTAGATGGCCAGCCCGGACGTGACGCTTCCGCCGGGCGAGTTAATGTACAGATGGATGTCTTTGTCGGGCCCCTCCGACTGCAGGAACAGCAACTGGGCGACAATGGTGTTGGCCACCTCGTCATGGATGGACGTGCCCAAAAAGACAATGCGGTCCTTGAGCAGACGACTAAAAATGTCCATCGCCCGTTCTTCACGACCGCTCTTTTCGATAACATAAGGAATCAGGGGCATCGTTCTTTCCGCTCCGTCCTGGAATATGTGAGTTGCTGCCCACCGGGTATTGAAGCACTAATATCGAAATCCTAAATCCTAAACAAATTCAAAATACAAAATCAGAATGCTAAAACGACGCCGCATGGTCCTGTCCTTTGGATTTCGGATTTCTAATTTGTTTCGGATTTCGATATTCGGATTTCGGATTCGCTAGTCGTCGTCTTCATCCACGTCGCTGTCATCTCCCGGCGGCTTGGTCAGCACATCGTCGACGAGACCGTATACTTTTGACTCTTCAGCCGAAAGGTACTTGTCGCGGTCGGTGTCTTTGGCAATCTCTTCGACCGCTTTGCCGGTGTGCTGCGAGAAGATTTCATTAAGCACTTCACGTGTCTTGAGGATTTCCTCGGCCTGAATTTCGATGTCGGAAACTTGGCCGCCGACCTGTCCGTGAGGCTGGTGGATCATCACCTTGGAGTGCGGCAAGGCGAACCGTTTGCCTTTGCTGCCACCCGCCAGCAGCACGGCTCCGCCGCTGGCCGCCAGCCCGACGCAGTAGGTGGCCACCGGGCAACTGAGAATCTGCATGGTGTCGTAGATGGCCAGTGTGGCGGTGACGCTGCCGCCGGGCGAGTTGATGTAGAAGTGAATGTCCTTGCGGCGGTTTTCGCTCTGCAAGTACAGCAGCTTCATCACCACTTCGTTGGCGTTGCTGTCGTAGATCGGCCCTTGCAGGAAGATAATGCGGTTTTCCAGCAGCAGATCGCCGAGCGTCATCTGCCGCTGACGCTGATAGTCCAAGTGGTTTGCCTGGGGATCGAAGCGAACCTGATCTTCCAACGCCGCCGACTGAATGAATCTCTGCATGAGAAAAAATCCCTTCCACGCTCAAGCCGCGACGGGCCGGCGAAGTTTAATTTCTAATGTCGAATGACGAATGTCTACGTGTGATCTTTCGGCTCCGGCAGCTTCTCTTCCTGGCCGCCAAATTCCGCATCGGGAATATCGGCTTCCTCTCCGCCGCCGGCCGTTTGAGCGATCGCCTCGGTGTCGGACTCTTCCATCTCAAACGGCACCTCGTTGACCTTCGCGGCGGCGTGGATCTGGTCGATCACCTTCCGCTCGATGATCTGATTCCGCAGAGCGTCCATCAGGCCGCCCTTGTCGAGCCGTGCCCGCACACGCCGCGCCGATTCACCGCTCTGCCGGGCGATCAGCCGAATCTCTTCGTCGTAATCCGTCGATTCGACGTCGATTTGTTCTTCTTCGGCGATCTTCTCCAGAATGAAATGCTCTTTCAGGGCACGGGCCGTGTTGGCGGCGCTGTTCTGGCGAAGCTCGTTTTCGTGTCGCTGGATTTCGTCGTCCGAAAAACCGCTGCGACGCAGCTCAAGCACGGCCCGCTCAAGCTCCCTCGCGCTTTGACGCTTGAGCATGTCGGGCGGCAGATCCCAATGGGCCGCTTCGGTGAGTGTGGCGGTGATTTGTTTGCGAATCTCCTGGCTCTGGTGATACCCGAGCTGGCGATTGAGCGTATCGAGAATCGTATCGCGCAGGTCGGCCTCGGAATCGAAGCCGCCCAACTCTTCGAGCAACTGCGGCGTCAACTCGGGCACTTCCAGCTTCTTGACGTCGAGCACCTCGAAGCGGGCCGTGATCTCCTTGCCTCTCAGCGCTTCGTTCGGCGCGTCGTCGGTCAGCTTCGCCTTGCCCTCGCGCGTTTCGCCCGCCTTAACGCCCTGCATCAACTTGTCGAACTTCGCGATCTTGCCATCGTGAAAACTCAACACGGGGCGCAGCCGAATGACCTCTTCGGAGCTACTGGAAATGACTTTTTCGCCATCCAAAAAGCTGAGATTTACCGTAATATAATCGCCCGAGGAGGCCGGTCCATCGTAGGGCACGAGGCGTCCGTATCCGCCCAGAATTTTCTCCAATTGGCGGTCGATGTCGGCCCGATCGAACTCGCGGCTGGGACGCTCCAACTTCAGCCCCTTCCAATTCGGCACGTCGAACTCGGGACGCACTTCCAGATTGAACTCGAAGGTCATCGGCCCTTCATCCGGCAGCACGATCGAATCGAGCTTGAAGTCAGGCTCGCTGATGGCCGACAGATCCTCGTCGTCGGTCACCTGCGAAATGCTGTCCATCAACAGCGAACCCTTGACCTGATCTTTCATTTCCTTGCGGAAACGATGCTCGACCAATTTGCGCGGAGCGCGGCCGGCGCGAAAACCGGGAACCTCCGCTTTCGGCATCATTTCGCTGAAGGCGTTGTCGTAATAACGTTCGATGTCGTCTCGCGAAATCGTCACCGCAATGTGTCGGACACAGGTGCTCGGGCTCTCGACCTTCACTTCGAGAGTCATCTTTTCGGGCTTTTCGCTCGTCGACTCGTCGTTTTGTAGCGTGTCGGTTTCTGGCGATGACATCATTTCGTTCCGTTCTGCAAAGCGCTGCGATTCCAACAGGACAAACCTAAGAGCGGGTGATGGGATTCGAACCCACGACAACGACGTTGGCAACGTCGTGCTCTGCCAACTGAGCTACACCCGCGTACGATGGACACGTCAAAACCGCTTTGCCGGTCCACCCACCAGAGTGGTCCGCCGTTATCGACTCAAAGGCACCGGATTATAGGTCCGACTAGCCACTTTTCAAGGCCAATTCACCATGGGCACAACGTAAAGTAGTCGGCGGCCAGTCGTCAAGGGGCAAAAAGTGCGGCCCCTGGGCGTTTCGTACTTGGTGGTGATGTCTTTCGCAACTTGCCCAGGTTGTCAACCGTGCGGATCTGGATTGGCCATTCGGTGGTCAGAACCGCGCCAGCGGGCCATCACCCGCCGTGACTGCCGATTGCTCATCGTCCGACCGTGGGTTTTCCTTGGTATCGCCCCCCAGGGCGTTGCGGTCTATTCAGCGGCGAAGTATATTGGCTTGTATGGCTTGGTTCTCCTGCTTGCCTGCCGCGATGCCGCCACGTTTTGTCACCTGGGCTCTGTTTGAGAGCCGTGTCGTGCAGGCAGAGTAGGCGTGGGAGAGATTCCAATGGACGTAAAACTTTTGATTGTCGATGGCGAAGGCGCCGGCCGAGAGATTACGCTCTCGCTGCCCGCGGTCATCGGACGCAGCCGTAGCGTTGGCATTACGATTGCCCACCCCCTGGTGAGCCGGCAGCATTGCGAGTTGGTCGAGCGTGACGGGCAATTGATCGTCCGCGACCTGGGCTCGCTGAATGGCACCTTTATCGGCGACATGCGGGTTACCGAAGAGGCGCTCCCGCCGGGCGGATTGTTGACGGTCGGGCAAGTCACCTTCCAAGCCATCTACGGCGGTTTCTCGCCGGATGGGGATGCGAACCAGGAGCAGCCGCACGATTTTTTCGTGATCTCCAAGTCCAAGGAAACGGCCACCATCGGCGAGACCATCGAAGAAGACGAGCCCGCCGATTCCAAGACACCGACGCCGCAATCCCTGGCCGCCGGTTCCGTCGAGGCCGCCGCGTCGGATGAAATCGAAGAGGCCCAGGTCGCCGACGCCCCCCAGGAGCCGAAAAGCGATGCAGCGGCCAAGGAGTCGACGTCGGATTTCGACTTCGGCAATTTTTCAGAACAGCCGCAGGAAGTGGCGTCCGAAGACGAAGACCTGAACGACTTCCTCAAGAATATCGGCTAGGCGGTGTCGCTACCTGGTCGTTTAACGGCAAGCCGCAGGCGGCTGCGTTTCAGTTGTAGGTTATGCTTCAGCATAACAAAAGCCTGCTCCATGCCGCCAACGACACGCTTGTTATGCTGAAGCACAACCTACGAATTTTCTTGAATCGAATAAAGGCGCACGCGATGCGACAGACGAAAACGACAATTTCACTTAGCGTCGGCCGGAGCTTTTCCCGGGGCGCCGTTGTGCTGCTGTGCGTGGTGATGCTGGCCGCCTGTGACGAACAGGGGGCCGCACAGTCGAATGCGGATCAAGCGAAGACGCAGCCCGCGGCGAAAGAAACCAAACATCCGGCCAATCGGCTGGCGAAGGAAACCAGCCCTTATCTGCTGATGCACGCCCACAACCCCGTCGATTGGTATCCCTGGGGCAAGGAGGCGCTGGCCAAGGCGAAGAAAGAGAACAAGCTGATTTTTCTGTCGATCGGTTATTCGAGTTGCCACTGGTGCCATGTCATGGAGAAAGAGTGCTTCGTCGACGAAAAAATCGCTAAACTGATGAACGAACACTTCATCTGCATTAAGGTCGATCGCGAGGAACGGCCCGACGTCGACGAAGTGTACATGACGTCGCTGAACATTTACTTCCAATTAATCGGTTCTCCCCGGGGCGGCGGCTGGCCGCTGTCGATGTTCCTCACGCCCGATGCCCGGCCGGTTTTTGGCGGCACCTATTTCCCACCGGAGCGATTCACTGCAGTTCTCGAAGAAGTCAACAGACGGTGGACCGAACGCCCCAGCGCCGTGAAGAAGTCCGCGGGGCAACTGTCCGGTATCGTCAAGCAGAGGCTTCGCCACAAGCCGGAGGGCAAGCCTGTTAAACTCGACGCTGAATTGCTGGCTGGCGTGCAGCGGGCTTTGGAAGCCCAGTTCGACGAAACCTACGGCGGCTTCGGAAGTGGCCGGTCCAAATTCCCGGAAGTCTCGAATCTCGAATTCCTCTTCGACCGCTTTCGCCGCACCGCCGACCCAAAAGCCCGCAAAATGCTGCTGGAGACGCTGGAAAAAATGGCCGGCGGCGGCATCCGCGATCACGTGGGCGGCGGATTTCATCGCTACACGGTCGATCGATTCTGGCGGATTCCCCACTTCGAGAAGATGCTCTACGACAACGGGCAATTGGCCTCGGCTTATAGCTGGGCGTATCTGCTGACCAAAAAACCGTATTATCGGCGGATCGTCGACGAGCAGATACAGTTTGTCCTGCGCGAAATGACCGACCGCGAGGGCGGATTTTATTCGGCGCTCGACGCCGACAGCGAGGGCGAGGAGGGCAAGTTTTACGTCTGGAAAACCGACGAGTTGAAAAAGCTGCTCTCCGACGAGGAGTTCGCTCTGGTGGCCGACGTATACGGCGTCGGGCCGGTGCCGAATTTCGAGGGCCACCACACGCTGCTGCTGGCCCGTTCTTGGGATAAAACCGCGGCCGACCAAAAGCTCACCGACGAACAATTGGCCGGAAAGATGAAGGCGATCAACGCAAAACTTCTCGCCGAGCGCGGCAAGCGCGAGCGCCCGCTGACCGACACGAAAATTCTCACCGCCTGGAACGGGCTGATGATTCGCGGGCTGGCCGACGCCGGGCGGGTCTTCAAGGAGCCTCGTTACGTCAAGGCGGCCAGCCGGGCAGCCGAGTTTGTGCTGGCGAACCTGCGCACCAAAGACGGCCGGCTGCTGCGAACCCACACCGCCGGCAAGGCGAAGCTGAACGCCTATCTCGACGATTACGCCTACCTGGCCGACGGCCTGATCGCGCTGTTTCACGCGACCGGAGAAAAACGCTGGCTGCAGGTGGCCGACGAATTGACGCAGAAGCAGATCGAGCTGTTTTGGGACGAAGAATTGGGCGGATTCTATTACACCTCGAAAGACCACGAGACGCTGTTCGTGCGGACCAAAAAGCCGTCCGATACGGCCCGCCCCTCGGCCAACTCCGTCACGGCCTGTAATCTCGTCACGCTGGCGGTGCGGCTAAAGAAGCCGGCGTATCTCGACCGTGCCGAGAAGACGATCCAGTCGATCGCCCCGCTGATGCGCCGCGCGCCGACCGCATCGCCGCGCATGGCCGTGGCGCTGGCGGCCTGGTTGGAGGCGACAGGAAAAGAAGAGTAGCCCATGCTGCTGTTCAAAAAGAAATTTCTCGACGCCATTCGCCGCGGCGAAAAGACGCAGACCATCCGGCTGTGGAAACACCGCCTGATGCGCGACGGCCAACGCAGCTACATCCCCGGCGTCGGTTACATCCGCATCGCATTGGTGCAACAGGT
Source organism: Planctomycetota bacterium (assembly GCA_022564995.1). GTDB lineage: Bacteria > Planctomycetota > Planctomycetia > Pirellulales > JADFKK01 > JADFKK01. The sequence goes on from JADFKK010000127.1 coordinate 21,031, forward strand.
CGAATTGGACCAACTCGACGAAGAAGACGCCCGTCGCGACGGCTTCGCTTCGGCCGACGCCCTGCGCAACGAACTGCAACAACTCTACCGCGAAAAGCTAGCCGCCGGCCATCAAGCCTACCGCGTCACCTTCCGCGTTTTGCCGGCGGATGAACAGAGAAAGTAACGAGATTGGGGTGGGAATCGCGATATTTGCCGGCGCTGGACCGATCGGATACAATAAGAGCGGTCTGGTTCCTTGCCCTACTGCCAGGTATTCTAATGGATGCGCAAATTTCACTGTCGCCGGATCTCATCGCGCGAATCGAACGCGAGGCCAATGCACGCGGAATGTCGCTGCCCGACTTCGTACGTGACTCGCTCGAACGAGCGATCACCCAAAAGCCGCCCGTCGATGCTCTGTTTGCGGATACGGCCGTGTATCGCGATGATGGACCTGTTGATTTCGCGTCAAATCACGATGATTATCTGTACGGGGATGGGTCGTGATTTTCATTGGGTAGAGTCAAGGAGGACGGGAGTTCGTTTCTTGACGCAAGAATGCCCCCCGTCGCATTGTGTCTAACCCCCCCCGGTACCAGCAACCCAAAAGGATGCCACCGCGAATGACATTCCAGGTAGCCAGGACATCGGCTGATAACGTCTCTCGGGGCACAGTCGACTTCGACACTCATCCTGATGAGTGCCCCATCTGTCATGCTCACATAACCCCCATCCAAATCGGGAACGGCCGGTACTGTTCCCCGGAGGTTTTCGACCTCCCGTACCATTGCCCCAATCTGAAGTGTGGCAGGTTGTTCCTG